>JBJOKO010000168.1:0-6094 GCA_046046035.1 Bacteroidota bacterium
GTTGCAATCCATCTTCTCCAACAAGTAGACTTGCTTCGTCTTTCTTAAGACTTTCGTAAATCACTTGTGCTTGCTTATCTAGTTCCGCTGCTGCGTTTGCAACATATTCCTCAGTATATGGAACACCCAATGTTACCATTGCTGCCAATTTTTTCTGAGTTAATGTAGGATCAATTGTATTGGTCAACAACCATGGGTATTTAGGCATGATTGAACCTGGTGACATTGATGTTGGGTCAGCCATGTGGTTGTAGTGCCAGCTATCCATTTTCTTGTTTCTTCCCGCACCTTCACGAGCCAAGTCTGGACCGGTACGTTTAGAACCCCATTGGAATGGGTGATCATAAATGAACTCACCAGCTTTAGAGTATTCACCATAACGCTCGGTTTCACTTCTGAAGGGACGAATCATTTGTGAGTGACAAGTGTAACATCCTTCTCTGATGTATATGTCGCGACCTTCAAGTTCAAGCGCAGTATATGGTTGAACACTTGCAATAGTTGGGATATTTTCTTTGATCAAGAAAGTAGGAATCATTTCAATCAATCCACCGATACCAACTGCTACAAGAGCAAGTACCAACATTTGAATTGGCTTACGCTCAATCCATCTGTGCCAGTGTTCTTTACCGTGGATCTCAACTTTCTTAGCCAACGCTGGAGCTTCAGCTGCTTCGTTTGCAATGAAGTTACCACTCTTAGCTGTTTTGTAAAGGTTAACTACCATCATGATAGCACCTACCAAGAAGAGCAATCCACCAATCGCACGTAGACCATAGAAAGGTTTAAGGTGAGTTACAGTATCAAGGAATTGATATTGCAATTGTCCTTCTGGAGTGAATTCTTTCCACATTGTAGATTGAACCCAACCTGCCCAATACATTGGAACAGCATAGATGATGATACCCAATGTACCAATCCAGAAGTGCCAGTTAGCCATCTTACGAGAAGCCAATTTTGTTTGCCACATTCTAGGTACCAACCAGTACAATACACCGAAGGTCAAGAAACCATTCCATCCCAATGCACCAACGTGCACGTGAGCGATTGTCCAGTCAGTAAAGTGAGAAATAGCATTTACGTTTTTCAATGAAAGCATTGGGCCTTCAAATGTTGCCATACCATAAGCTGTAACGGCAACAACCATGAATTTCAAAACAACGTCGTCGCGAACTTTGTCCCATGCGCCACGAAGTGTCAAAAGTCCATTGATCATACCACCCCATGAAGGAGCAATCAACATCACAGAGAACACCGTTCCCAATGATTGAGCCCAGTCTGGAAGTGAGCTATAAAGCAAGTGGTGAGGACCTGCCCAGATATACAAGAATATCAATGCCCAGAAGTGGATGATTGAAAGTCTGTATGAATAAACAGGACGTTGTGCTGCCTTCGGAATGAAGTAGTACATGATACCTAGATACGGTGTAGTAAGGAAGAATGCTACTGCATTGTGACCATACCACCATTGTACAAGGGCATCCTGAACACCAGCATACCATGAATATGATTTTAATAATGTAACAGGCAATTCAAAACTGTTTACAATGTGAAGCATTGCTACAGTTATCCATGTTGCGATGTAGAACCAAATGGCAACATACAAGTGACGTTCTCTACGTTTGATAATTGTACCAAACATATTGATACCGAAAACTACCCAGATTAACGTAATCAAAATGTCAATTGGCCATTCCAACTCAGCATACTCCTTACCGGTAGTAATACCTAGAGCAAGCGTCACTGCTGCCAAAACGATGATCAGCTGCCAACCCCAAAAGTGAATGCTCGACAACTTATCACTAAACATGCGCGCTTTTAGAAGACGCTGAAGTGAATAATAAACCCCCATGAAAATACCATTACCCACAAATGCGAAAATCACCGCATTGGTGTGTATCGGACGCAGACGTCCAAATGTGGTAAATGAGAGATCAAAATTTAATGCCGGAAATACGAGTTGGAGGGCGACAATCACCCCTACAAGCATTCCGACAAGTCCCCATAGCGCAGAAGCTATTGCGAACTTTTTGACAATCGTGTTGTCGTACTCGAAACGTTCAATGTTAGTATTCATAATGATTTACTTGGTTGTAGTATTATCTTTTTTGTCTGGGTTTACATCTTGTGGTTTTGGATCATCCATCAACATTCGAATGGATGGAGTGTAATCATCATCAAATTGCCCATTTTTAGCAGAAACTAGAAATGCAATCAAAAAGCCCGCTGCTATTGGGATACTGATTCCGATAAGTATATAAAAGGCGCTCATTTGATTTAACAATTAGATGCCTCAAATGTATTTGTGACTTTTTGGCTCTTCACTGATAGCAGTTAGAGTTGCCGCTGACTTATGTCATATTTATTTGCGACGTATAGCAAGACCTAGACTCATCGCCCACACTCGACTTAACCCTGTTGTGAATAGGATAATTGATATCGTGCTCATAGGCATTAAGATAGCTGCGAGAACAGGTGATAATTCACCTCTTACTGCATATCCTAAGCCAACCACATTGTATAATAATGATAAAATAAAACTTGCGATAACTATTTTCTTTGATGCCTTAATTAGACGAATCAATTTGTGGAAATTTCCAAATGATTTTCCTTCTACAATAATGTCGCACGCTGGTGTGAAATTATTTACATCATCGGATATAGCAATACCCACATCACTCTTTAATAGAGCTCCTGCATCATTCAAACCATCACCAACCATAATCACTTCTTCGCCCTTCTCTTGAAGCGCAGTGATGTATTCTAATTTCTCACTTGGAGATTGTCCAAAGTGCATTGGTGTGTCATTATCGAATTGCTCTTTTAGCGTTTCTCTGTCTGCCGATTTATCTCCACTTAATATCGAGAAATGATATCCGCCTTTTGAAAGATCGTTTAATACTTCTTTCAATTGTGGTCGGAATCCTGCGCCAAAACTGAAGTATCCGCGCGTTGAATTATTTATTGAAATGTAAACTCGTGTTTCTTTTGTTGAAACGTATTCTGCATTTACAAATGCAGCACTGCCAATTTTTACTTCTTTGCCGTTGATGGTAGCAGTAGTTCCGCCTCCAGCTATTTCGCTGAAATTACTCACGCTTCCTGGTAAAGCAGAAATTCCTTTTGACGTAAAGTATGAGGTAATCGCCTTGCTTAAAGGGTGATTCGATTGGGCCGATAAACTGACTAATAGTGCAGATTCCTCATTGTCCAAACTTTCACCGTTGAATTCGATAGCTTGCTCTAATTTGGTAGTAATCGTTCCAGTTTTATCCCAAACAATGTGCTTGCTTAATCCTGTTTTTTCTAACACATCTGCTTGTCTTATAAATGCACCATTTTTTCCCAAAATACTAATTATAGATGCATGGGTAAATGTTGCAGATAGAAGCAATGCACAAGGACATGCAACAATCAAAATAGTAGTCAGCGCATGTATTCCTCTTCCGGGATCAGTGGGATACCAAAAGATGAAACTGCCTATCGATAGTAAAATAAGGAATGCACCAAACTGTCTTCCAAGACGGTCAACAAAGTTGTCCATCTTACTCACATATTTCTTTTTGTTTTCTTTATTCCAAAGTTGTGTCAAATGGCTTTGTTCTACTTCACGAACAACTTCAAGCTCTAACATTCCGGATGTTTGGCGTCCTCCGGCATAGACTACTTTTCCAATTCCTATATGCTCTGGCTTTGATTCACCTGTTACGAAACTATAATCAATACGCGCATCTCCAGAGATTAATACAGCATCTGCAGGAATAAGTTCTTGCGACCGAATGATTATTCGGTCTTTGATTGCTAAGTTGGCCAATGGAATGGATTTCTCCACACCATCACTTTTCTTATTTACAGAAATAGGGAAGAAGCTTCTAAAGTCTCGGTCAAACTGCAAGTTGGTATGCGTCTTAGCTTGGAAAAAGCGACCAACGAGCATAAAGAATATGATACCGGCCATTGAATCTAGGTATCCCATTCCAGTGCCTGATACAATTTCATAAACACTTCGAACGAAGGTTATGGCCAAACTTAAACTTAGCGGTAAATCAATATTGATAAATTTCGCTTTCACACCTTGCCAAGCAGAAACGAAAAACTCTCCGCCACTATAAATCAATACAGGCAATGAAAGCAAAAGATTCACATAACTAAACATGCGCAGCATTGAAGGGTCAACGTCGCCATTGCTCAAGTACTCAGGAAAACTGAGCATCATGATATTTCCAAAACAGAAACCAGCAACAGTCAATCTGTAAATTCGCTGACGGTTTGGATTGGCTGTTTTCTTTGCACCTAGATCTTCGTAATTAAACGCAGGCTCGTAGCCAAGAGTAGCTAGCAATTCAACTACTCTTCGCAACGATGTTTTTTCTTTCTCATAAACAACAGATACATTCTTGCGAATGAAATCAGTTTGAGATCGAACTACGCCTGGGTTTAATTTATAAAGATGCTCTAGCAGCCATACACATGAACTGCAGTGCATCTGGGGGAGAGAAAATGTAACGTGCGCCTCAGTTTCGTTTTCAAATGAAAGAAGCGAACGCACAGTTGCGGCCTCGTCTAAGAAGGCAAACCTCTCATCGCTTTTTGCCAGCTTTGGAGATATACCCTTTGAATCATCTATTTCATAATACGTACAAAGCCCATTTTCTGACAACATCAGATAGACTGCTTTGCAACCATCGCAACAAAAATGCTTTTCGTCTGCAATGTTGTTGATGTCAGGACAAACCTCACCACAGTGATAGCAAATGACTTCCTCTTTCTCGAGAGTAGTCCTTTTTTTGTCCTCTATTGAAATGGCAACGGCCATAAATCTTAGTCTTTGTAATCATTCGATAATTCAGCTCCTTGTTCATTTTGAACAGAAAGAGTCCAGCTATCGGTAGCTGTTGTTTCCAACCATAGTTTTCCTGAACGACGGAATACTTGGACGTAAAGCCCAAAGTGATTTTTAAATAAATCCTCAAGATTTGAAACCGTCATATCTCCTTCAATCACAAGGTCGCCTTCACTATGCACTAAACGAAAATCTTTTAGAAGTGCATCTTCCGTTTTCATGTATTTCTTTTCAGATCCCTTACCTGTTTGGTGAGGACGTGAAAAGAACTCTAGTTTCAAATAGGGAAACAAAGCAGAGAATTCTTTTTGAATCCCTTTAATAGTTACATCATCTGAAATATGTATATTCATTTGAGTCAATTTCATAATTAGTGTTTCTCAGATATTACAAGCACAGGAACTGGACTGTGGAAAGCCATTTGTTTAGTGTGTGATTCATGGAACATGCGCCACAACACGTTGTGCTTGCGAGCCACCATTACCACAGCGTTGCATTTGAAACGACGCAACCAGTCTTGCATCACTTCAACAGTTTCACCTGGGACATCCTTCAAGAAATGACGCTGTGAAACTCCGCCGATATATTTTTCGATTTTTTCAATAGATGATGCATCCTTTGGTGCGTAAGGAGAATCCATTACATGCACAAAATGCATTTTAGGTAAATACATGTCAGTTAATTCTTTTAGAATAACCATACCTGTATCCGTTGGAATCTCTTTTTGATCAAATGCAAATGCTACTTTTTTCCAAGGGCGGAAACGAGCATCTGGTGGAACAATGAGCACTGGACAATTCAACTCACCAGCAAGGTTTGTTGCTAAACTGCCGAAAACAACTTCACTGAATTTGTCGACATGTTTCATTCCCATCACTACCATCATATCGTGATGCTTGCCCACGCGCTCTTTCAAAAGTTCGCCAAGCAATCCAACCTCTACAATGCCCTTCACACGCAAGGCAGGTCCTTGTTTTGAACGTACATGCTTAACCAATTCATCCATTTTTTGATGATCATTCTGCTCAATTTCATCTAGAGTCACACTCACATCAATAAACGAATCGCTAACAACAGGAATGAAAGTCGCGTGTAGCAAGATCAGCTCACACTTGGTAGATAACGCCAATCGCGCTGCATAGTTGACAGCGGCACGAGATTCTTTCGAAAAATCTGTGGTTGCAATAATGGTCTTCATATAGTACTCAATTATTTATGATACCAAAAGTCTATACTTTGTTTTTATTGACT
>JBJOKO010000169.1:0-6073 GCA_046046035.1 Bacteroidota bacterium
ATCTAAGTCCTAAGCACAAAAGTTTGCTCTCTAAAATTCTTGGAAAGGAGACTGAGCTAGACGTTCTAGAGGCTACTCATGAACAAGAAATACAGCCGAGAACAATTTATATTACACCTGCCAATAAGGACATAACCATTATCGACGGGGTGATTCTGTTGCACAAAACAGGGCCTGAAATAAAGCCTAAACCTTCCATTGACAAACTATTCGAATCGCTGATTGCGCAAAGAGAACATACAAGTTGCACAGTAATATTGCTTTCTGGAACTGGTCACGATGGTAGCGCACATTTGGAGGAATTAAAAAACAATAATATCATCATAGTTGCGCAAGATCCGAAAACGGCCATCTACGATGGAATGCCTGAATCGGCGATAAGCACAAAGCTGGTTGACTACATTTTGAGTCCATCCGATATTGGATCCAATATTCTAAAAATAATCTCTGGTAAAAAAACTCCAAATACTAAAACAGAAGATCATGAACAACCAGCTATTAATGGCATATTCGATCTTCTACACGAAAAGAAAGGCGTCAATTTTAACCAATATAAAAAGTCTACTATTCAACGTCGTATCGGGCGTAGAATAACAGAGACCAATCAAAAAGACATCGATGGATATTTCAAAATCCTTCAAGATGAGGAATCAGAAGTAGATCAATTATTTGATAGTTTGCTTATCAGCGTAACGAATTTTTTCAGAGATGAGGAAGTATTCGATCGTTTGGTTCCAATTATTGCAGAAAAAATTGCCGCCAAAGAAAAAGACGGCACTTTGCGCATTTGGGTTGCAGGTTGCTCCACAGGTGAAGAAGCATACACTTATGCAATTATCATTTCCGAACTTCTACAAGAAAGTAATAGTTCTTTGAGTTTTCAAATTTTTGCAACGGATATAAGTGAACAAGCAATTCAAATTGCGAGACAAGGCCAATACACAGCCGAATCTATTCAACATCTTCCAGAAAATTTAATTTTAAAATACTTTGAAAAAAACAAAAGTAAATTCGAAGTTATAAAATCGATTAAATCAAGAGTTCTATTTGCCAAGCATGATATTACGGGTAATCCACCATTCCTAAAGCAAGATATTGTATCCTGCAGAAACGTGCTTATCTATTTTTCAAATAATCTTCAAAAAGACGTTTTTCCGTTATTTCATTACTCTTTAAATCCAAATGGAATTTTAATTTTAGGAAAATCGGAAAACACCTCAAACGCTGACGGACTGTTTGAAACTATAGATGGTCATTTGAAAGTATATCGACGTATTGAAACCGAATCTGGTGTTGCGCCACAATTCAAAAATTTAAAAATCAAACCGAGTGCATTCAAACCCTCTGCTAATGCCATTACTTTGATTAAAAACAAATCGATTAAAGACCTTATCAAAGAAACACTTTTCACCAACTGTGACTATCCAATGGTAGTTATAAAAAGTGATTTCACAATTCAAGAAATTATTGGAAACGTAAGCATGTATCTTGGGATTTTCCAAGGAAGTGTTGATTCTAATATCAATAAGCTCATACATCCGGAACTCAAAATTGAATTGAAAGCATTGCTCAACAAATCAATTTCTGAATCCAAGAAATATTCTACACAACCGGTTTCATTCACATTTCATAAAGAAAAACACAGTGTTGTTATAAAGTGTACACCTTTGTTATCGGCAGCCAATGAGCCCAATTTGTACATGGTCTCATTTCACGCTGCACAGCAATCTTCAGCATTGAATGCAAAAGAAGATGAGTTAGAATTCAATGATAAAATAAGGCTTGCTGAATTAGAAAATGAGCTAAACATTACTAGAGATCATCTTCAAAATTTCATTGAAGAATTAGAAACCAGTAATGAGGAATTGCAGTCTGTGAATGAAGAAATGCAATCCACCAATGAAGAGTTGCAATCGGCGATTGAAGAACTGGAGACTAGCAATGAAGAGTTGCAAAGCGCGAATGAAGAGATGCATGCAGCATATGCTGAATTGAAGGTAGTTCACGAGAAACTTGAGATCAAAGACAAGGAGTTGGTGCAGAATGAATACAACATTACTGCCCTTCTCAACAATACTATGAAGTCCTCTGTTTTATTTGACAAATCAAATAAGATCATTGCTTTCAATAGTTCCTCAGAAAAACTTTTTTCTAGTTTATACGATAAGAAAATACACAAGAATAAAGACTTGTTTCAACTTTTTGAAGGTGAAATATCCAAAAGCTTAAATCACTCAATTGAACTTGCCAAAAACGGAAGTATATCAATTAAGGAAGAAAAAATAACAAGTAAAACTGGTCAAGACTACTATTTCAAATTCAATTTCACACCAGTACTTGATATAAATGGATTGCTTTCTGTGATATCACTTTCCATTCTTGACATTACTGCTCAAAAACAGTCAGAAGCCACAATCACTACAAACACGCGGAAATACGAAAGTTTGGTGAACAACGCATATCATGTTTTCATTGTTACCACGCTTTCAGGTCACATAGTTGAGTACAATGAAACATTACTCAAGACTTTCGATTACAAACAAAATGAAGTATCAAAAATTGAGGTACGTGATCTTTTTGAATACGACAAAGAATCGACGAAAAATATTATTAAAGAACTTCATGAAAAACGTCAAATAAGAAAAGAGATTTTTGGTCAACGTAAAAATGGAGATCTATTCCCTATTTCTATCGTTGCAACTACGTTCTATGATAGTATCAACAGTGAAGAACGCATTAGCTTTTTAATTGAGGATTTAAGTGATAAGAGACGAACTGAAGAGTTCCTACTTGAGACGAATCAAGTAGCGAGGATTGGATGTTGGGAACTCAATTTAATTACAAATAAACTCAGTTGGTCCTCAATCACTAAAGAAATTCATGAGGTTGATCCTTCGTTCGAACCCGACGTAGAATCCGCGATAAATTTCTACAAAGAAGGCTCCAATCGTGAACTTATATCCAATGCAGTAACACAATCAATAAATGAAGGAAAATCATTTGATTTAGAACTGCAAGTAGTTACTGCTAAGGGTAAAGAAATATGGGTAAGAGCGCTTGGAAAACCGTTTATCAAAAACGGGACAACTTACAAGGTGAATGGCACATTCCAAGATATCACAGCATTCAAAAAAAATCAAGTTGAAAGCGAAATCAATAACATTCGCTTTAGAAACTTTATTGAGCATTCAGTTGATTTAATCTATGAACTAACTCTCGATGGGACATTCAAATACATGAGTCCGAATTGGGAAAAAATGATGGGCTACACAATGGAAGAAACGATCGGAAAGAGTTTTGTTCCCTTCGTTCATCCAGAAGATGTGGGTATTTGCTTTGACTATTTGCAAAAAACCATTGCCAACATCAATGATCACAATGAGGTTAAATACCGTGTACTTCACAAGGATGGCCACTATGTATGGCATGCTTCTAAAGGAAGAATAATTAATATCGACGGCGAGATCTCCTATTTGGGTAATGCCCGAGATGTGACTTCTGAAAAGCTCTCCGAGATAGCACATAGGCATAATCAAGAAATTATTCTTCAGGAAAAATTGAAGTTTGAGAATTTCTCGAAAACTATTCCTGGTGTTATATTCCAATTCAATGTAAGAGCAGATGGTTCCTCCTACTTCTCTTATATCAATGAAAAGATCACTGATATTTTCAAAATAACACCGACAGGAAGAGACAATGTTTTCGAAATGGAAGAACGAATCACGCTTTCTGATAGAGAGCGTTTCCGTCAATCCATTGTCGATGCAGTTATCAATTTCGAACAATGGCAATTTGAAGGACGTATTATTTGTGAAGATGGAACTCTAAAATGGTTTGAAGGAAAAGCATTACCGCGTGTAGCTGAAGGTGAAATCATATTTAATGGAATTCTAATAGATATCACCGAACGCAAGAAAACAGACAAGATGCTTGAAGAAACGGCAACTATGTCAAGAGTTGGTGGTTGGGAGTATGACTTGATAACAAATAAAGTGGAGTGGAATGAAATAACCAAGCAGATACATGAAGTTCCAGCTGATTTTGAGCGACACAATGAGCCAAATGACAAATACATCCTCCACCAAATTGATCGGGATTTAATTCGTGCGTCATTCATTGAATGCAAGACAACAGGAAAACCCTGGAAGCATGACCTTCAAATTATGACGGCCAAAGGAAATGTCAAATGGGTACGTACCACTGGTCAAGCCGAATTCAAAGACAATGAGTGCACACGTATCTATGGGATTTTCCAAGATATTGACGAACAGAAAAAAGCAGAGCTTGCACTACTTCAAAGTGAGGAATATCTGCGTGCTATATTCGACAATTCTACCACTGCCATAATAGTAGCGGATGATGCCGGAAATTACTTGCGTGTTAATCCTGCCGCTGCAAACATGTTCGGATTCAATTTTGAAGATCAAACAACATGGAATGTCAACAGGATCAAAACAACGGATGATACCGATACACAAGAGAAATACAATACTTTCCTTAAAAAAGGGAAAGATCAAGGACATTTCAAATACCTAGATGGGAAAAACAATGAACGCACCGCTTACTATCAAGCCATTAGAATTCGTAAGGATTTCAATGTGAGTATGCTCATTGACATGACCGATCAATTGAAAATTGAAAGCGAGAATAGAAAACTATCCCTCATTGCTCAAGAAACAATTAATGGAGCCGTTCTAGCAGATATCAATGGCAGAATAACTTGGGTTAATAAAGCTTTCGAAAGCATTACTGGATATACGCTAGAAGAAGTTCGCGGTAAAAAACCCGGTTCCATGCTTCAAGGAGAAGGCTCCGACAGAGAAGTTATTGCCCACATGTCGAAGCAACTCAAAAACAAACTTGGATTTAAAGTTGAA
This sequence comes from Bacteroidota bacterium, assembly GCA_046046035.1. GTDB lineage: Bacteria > Bacteroidota > Bacteroidia > Flavobacteriales_D > Sanyastnellaceae > JAIXWP01. Next base: position 4,878 of record JBJOKO010000169.1, read on the forward strand.
ATGCTCAACTACAAAAAGACAGGTGAAGAGTATTGGGTGAGTGTACAATGTCAACCGCTCTATCACACAAATGGAGAAGTTGAAGGATACTTTGCTATCGAAACAGATATTACACGAGAAAAAAATGAAGAGCGACAACTTCGATTGTTGGATACTGTAATTAAAAATGCCAATGATATCGTTGTTATTACTGAAGCCGCTCCTTATACCTATCCCGGTCCGAAAGTGGTTTACGTGAATGATTCATTTGAGCGAATAACAGGTTACGCCAAAGGAGATATCTTAGGAAGACCTAACAATTTGCTTCATGGATTTGAAACGGATGATGACTCCAAAATTATTATTCAGAATGCCTTAGAAAATCAACTTCCCATTGAAGTTGAGCAAGTCAATTATAGAAAAAATGGCGAGCGTTTCTGGATGAGTTTACACATAAGCCCTGTAAAAGACGAAAGAGGAGTTACCACACACTGGGTGTCGATTCAAAGAGATATCACGAAAGACAAAGAAGCCGAAATTGAAAGGGAGCAATTGATTCAAGAGCTTTCTGATACGAATGCGGATTTGAAACAATTCACTTATATCACCTCGCATAATTTGCGCGCCCCGATTACCAACCTACTCACAATTGCTGAATTATTGGAAGAAAGCAGCTCCAATCCGATGCAGAATGAGCAGTTGATTGGGGGCTTAAGAAAATCAACAACGCATTTGAATGATACTTTGAATGACTTGATTAAAATCTTGTTGATCAAAGAATCGAAGAATATAGAATTGCAGCCAGTAAATTTCTCTGAGAGCTTCGAGAAAGTTAAATCCTCCTTGCGCATTCTACTTGAAAATTCAAAAGCCAATATTATCACCGAATTTGAAACCTGCCCGGAGGTTACTTTCTCTCCAAGTTACATGGAAAGCATCTTGCTGAATTTGATCACTAATAGCATCAAATATGCGGCGCCAAATCGCAGTCCAGTAATTTTAATTTCTACCAAAAAAATTGGTAACACTATTTCTATGATCTATTCTGATAATGGAATAGGTATGGATATGAACCAAGTAAGAAGTCGCATCTTCGGTCTGTACCAAAGATTCCACAATCACCCTGAAAGTAAAGGAATTGGTCTTTACCTTGTGCACTCACAAGTTACAGCTTTAGGTGGAACAATTCAGGTGAATAGTACGTTAAATGAAGGAAC
>JBJOKO010000170.1:0-6028 GCA_046046035.1 Bacteroidota bacterium
GGAAACCGTACTCTTGAGCAATCTCTTTTCCTTCCAAGAAGCTCTTGGCAGTGGTCTGAGGGGCCATTGGCACATCGATTTCTTTCATCAGTTCGCGGAATGCTTCGCGATTCTCTGTGATTTCGATGGCTTGAATATCTACACCAACCATGCGAACACCATATTGCTCCCACATGCCCATTTCTTGGCATTGAATAGCAAGGTTTAGCGCAGTTTGTCCGCCCATTGTAGGGAGAACAGCGTCGATTTTATGTTTTTGAAGAATTGTCTCTATAGATGCCGTTTCGAGTGGAAGGAGGTAAACGTTGTCCGCTACTACCTTGTCTGTCATGATGGTAGCTGGATTGGAGTTGATAAGGGTAACTTCGATACCTTCTTCTCTAAGAGAACGTGCTGCTTGTGACCCTGAATAGTCGAATTCGCACGCTTGACCTATCACGATGGGACCAGAACCGATGATGAGTACTGATCGAATGCTTGTGTCTCTAGGCATTTTTTTTTTATCCGCCCGGAACGCATCGTTTTGATACGCCTGGCAGTGGGTAATATAGCCGATAAATTCGGCGCGAAAATAGGCTAAGTATATTGAACACGCAATGGTAGTTTTGAACAAACTGTTGAATGCCTACCCCCTGAAAGCCCGTCCCTCTTGACTTTTTGGAAAATTAAACCGCTTGAAATGATTACTTTGTAAAGTTAACGCCAACTGTAATAATGCTGGAAATCACGGTCGATTTAAAAAAAAATGGGTGTTCAATGGAGCTTGTTTGGACCCCGTCCATGGAATAGGTGTTTTCGATTCCCTTGCTGCGTTTTTGGAAATGGTCAAAATTGAATCCGATCATTATGAATGCAGTCTGATCGGAATTGTATCTTTTTATATTGAATCCAGCATTGACTCCAATGCATCTCAATTTTTTGATGTCGTATTCATGAATCCAGTATACATTGCTTTGACGTTCTTTGAATGCGTATTTTGAATTGTTTGCTATGACAACAGCGTATGTCGGTCCTATAAAAGGTTCGAATGAAAATCGTTTTCCATTCGAAAACACATATCCTAATGATACGCGCTTTTGTTTTATATGCAGAGTATTTGGAGAATCATCGATAACATCGGGCCCATATTTGGATTCTACAGCAATCCCAAAATTCGGATTTGCTTTTTGAACCAATTGTTGTGTCATGTATTCGTCATTGCCGTACATTCCATTATCAAGACTAATGCCCGCAAAGAAAGGGTTGTGATTAGATATAAATTGAAATTGAAGAGATCTGTTGGTATATCCGAAATCTTTTGTGTTAATCAATGCGTGAGCCAATGACGAATTATCAATCGTGTTTTTTGATTTGGCAATTCCATGTCCTAAAAAGACAAATCCCCCAAATTCTATTTTAAAATTCAATGGTTGTTCTTGTGCAAAAAGCATCGAAGAAAGGTGCACTATTAAAAATAGAAGTACTGTCTTCTTCATGGGATCAGCGTGATAACTGGTGTAGACGACTGAAAAATAAAGCCATTACTCCATTCTATTTCTACATCAAATGACAGCGAAATTTCTTCGCTGGGCTTTTCTAGCATGAAGAGATCTGCGTAGAGTGGGAAATTCTGTGTTTCATAATCTGGCATGTAACGAGCTGTAATTTCTGGTGGTGTAGTATCAACAAGAACGCCCGTCACCTGAGTGTAATCACCTGGGAAATAGTAGAAACAATCGTTTAATAAAGTTCCCGCAGGATGTGTTGCATTAAAATCAGTAGTGCTGCGGATTCGGAGATATTTGAAATCGTTTTCACAATCGGCATAGCTCTCATAATAGTCGAAATATCTTCCTTTGCGATAGGTCTCGATCGTTTTTAAATCGAGTCGTATTCCGAACGTTCCCGCCGAGCAGGTCGTCCCTGTAAGCACAACAGGATAAGCAGCTGATGTCTCAAGCGGAATGGCTTCCAATCCAGTAATGCGATAACGCAAAGTCTGATCGCCCTCGCAACTAATTAGAAGTATCGTAAAGAGTATCCAAAGTCGGTTCATGCTTTTGATTTCGAATTTCTGATTTCGAATTTCTGATTTTTTATTTCTAATTTCTTATATCTAGTAATTAGTATCTAGTATCTAACTCTAGCACACTAGCAAACTATCAAACTACCTATTTCGTCTCCATCTTAATGATCAGCTCAAAGTTCTCGGGTTGTGTTAGGTATTCGTTGCATTGTTGAATGTAATAGTCTGTTGCTACATCATCTGGGTAGATGGTTTTGCATTCTTCGAGATGCTCAATTGCTTTTGATAAATTACGCTTGTCTATTTCTTCAAAAGCTTTATCCCAAATAGCTAACCAATTGAGGTACGTAGCATCTGCAGTTTGTCTGTACTTTAATTCGAAAACAAAAATTGGTTTTTCTTTTCCCTTCACTTTTACAGCGCCAAGATTTCTGAAAATAAAATCGTTGGTAGTGCATGCCAATCGGGTATGATCGCTCACGATAATCAGTACTTGGAAGAACTTGGTTAATCCTTCTAATCGCGAACCTAAATTCACAGCATCACCAATTACAGTGTAGTCGAAACGGCGCTCTGAGCCGATGTTTCCAACGGTCATCTCACCGGTATTGACACCAACGCCTATGAAAAGAGGAGGGAAGCCATTTGTTGCATTGTGCGCATTCACATTTTCTAATTCCGTAATCATGTCTAATGCAACGCGACAAGCCCTATCTGCGTGATCTTTCTGAACAATAGGCGCACCGAAAATGGCCATGATGGCATCACCAATAAATTTGTCGATTGTTCCTTTATGTTGGAAAATGATATTGGACATCGCACTCAAATAATTATTGAGCACCGCCACCAATTGTTGTGGATCTAATTTCTCTGAATAGCTTGTAAATCCTCGTAAGTCAGAGAAAAGAACTGTAAGTACTTTCTTCTCGCCACCAAGCTGAAGATTGCCTGGATCCTTTGCAATTTGCTCCACAATTTCAGGAGATACATACGTTCCAAAGGCATTCTTTAATCTTCTACTTTTTCTTTCACGAATAAAGTAGATATACAAGATAGAAATGAGGTAGGTCAACAACGTGAGTGTCATCAACGAGATAATTGGAAATACGAGTCCGTGTTTCGGTATTACCCATAATTCAAAAATAAATCGCTCACTGAAGTACAATCCAAAAGCGAAGAAGAAACCAAGAAATGGTCGAACAATCAAGAAGAAGAAAACAAGAATAATACTGGTGAGTACAAACCAAGGAATGGCTTCCATTTCCGTTATTTCATTGAGGAATGATCCATTCATCATATTGAGAAACGCAACCACGTGCACCTCAACTCCGGGCATCTTACTTTCTTGCGAAGGCACAGTTTTCAAGTCCTGCAGACCGGAAGCACTAGTGCCGAAAAACACATATTTGTTTTCAAAAAATTCTGCAGGAACTAATTCATCCCACACTTTGTAGTAGGAAATGTATCTGATTTTTTGTTCTGACCCCAACCAATTTATTCGGAAAGTACCATCCTCTAATAATGGAATCTTTGTAGTGTCTCCAATAAGAATATTGTCATCTTCGATTCTAACATCTTTTTCCGTCAGACCTTTTGCATCGAGCATCATGTAAAACGGAAAATTCGCGATATACTTAGAATTCGTTGAATCGCCTGTTAATCGCTGCAACACGGGATATCTTCTCACTGAACCATCATACATCGAAGGCACAGAAATCGAACCAGTAGCTTTTGAAAATTGATTGAATTCTTCAATAGGCAATACTGGATGACTAATACTTAAGAAGTCGAGATGCTTGCCATCATTGGAAGTGATAAAACGCATTTTCTCTTCGAGCGTCGCGTCAAATAAACTGTCAGGATTTGCGTCGTCGTCAAAAAATCCAAGGTAGACATTACCTGCATTTCTAATTGCTTCTGATAATTCATTGTCAGAACTATATGCTTTAGCTAATTCAGAAGTGTTGGCAATTCCTCGCTCTGCGAGCATTGCTTCATAGGCTGCAGGAAGACTTTCTGATTCGGTATATAAATAATCAATGCCAATAGCAGCGGGCTTTCCAGATGCAATGTAATTGATTACACGCGCGTCATATTCTCTAGGCCAGTTTTGTGATCGGCCCATTTCTTCAATACTCCTATCATCAATATCGATGATTACGACATCCTCGTAAGTAAGTATCTTATTCTTCGTGTTCTCTTTTCGAACCTGAAATGCTTGGTCAATAATCTGATTCTCCATCCCTTGAAGAGGTGGTCGAATCATGCGCGAAGAAACATAAACGATAACTTCGATTAATGCCGTGCAAAGCACGCCTAGAACTATTGCCACTACAACGGTGCGCAGTGACTTGCGTACTCTTTTGCTTAACTTCATTTTAGATCAAAGTCAATACTTTCTCGGCCTCTGCTTTCAAAGTATCATTTGGATATTTTACAATGAACTGCGTGAAAATTTCGCGAGCCTTGACAGTATTATTCGACATGATATAACAATGTCCAAGTGCGAACTCAGCAAACTTCACATTCTCATCATTTGGTTTTTGATGAATAAAGCTGTGCAAAGCTGAAATGGCTTTGGTGTATTCTTTTTTCTCATAGAACGCAAATGCTTCTTGGAAAGTAATTGGTGCATCTTGTTTCCAATAGATCTCGTCGCGTTTGTTTTTTTGTGCATCATCACGACGAACTCCCCCTTCTTCCGAACGCTTAGCGGCTGGAGAAGCTTTGAAAACAGATTTGAATTCATTGAAAACCCCTTCTGTAGAAGTTTTTCCGCTGCCGTTTGCACCAGCAAACAAAGCTTTGATTTCAATTTTGGAGTTTGGACCAACAACGGATTTTGTTCCATTGTTCCATGTAATCTCCGCCATGGTTTCAGCGCCTGTTTTGATGAATTGATTGCGCTTTACTTCCGTATTGATTTTGGCGCGTGTCCAAGTGGGATCTTTACCCAATTCAACTTTTCCTTCGTAGTATATTATTTTCCCAATTGTTTCAGTTTCTGATTGGGAGAATGCTTGAAAGCCTAGGGTTACAAGCAAACAGATTAGTAAGTGTTTCATTTCAGTTGAGTTTTAATATCAAAGTAAACAGTGCTAAGTTCAGGATCAAGAGCTACTGCCTTATCAAAATAGGTTTTGGCGTAAACTTTATTTCCTGCACTCAGATAAGCTTTGCAAAGGTTAATGAAAATTTGGGGATCTTCCTCATCCAAATTGGATGCTTGAAGATAGAAATCAATTGCTAACAAGTAGTTTGACTCGAGCAAATAGGTGTTTCCAATATTATTGAGCATAATGGCATTGTCTGGAGAAAGCGCCAATGCTTCTTTGAAAATGTCACGGGCCTTTGAAATCTCACCTGTTTGAGCTAACAAAGTTGCGTAGGCATTTTTTACATAAGTGTTAAGTGTTTCTATTTGGTAACGCGTTTCGAGTTCTTCTAATGCCGCGCGCTTCGTTTTAGAAACCAATTGCTCTACGGCAGTGTCGTAAATCTCTTGAATTCCTTTACCAGAAGGCATTGTAGGAGTGAAGTTGTCTTTTGCATAAGAAGCAGGCTTATACATTTCCCATGCATCTGCAAATGGAATAACTTCAGGATAGTTTCCCGCTTCAAGTTCAGAGTAGAATCTTCTTGCCCCTTCTTTCCAAGCACTAAAGAAATTATTTTTTCCAATCATAGTGACTTCGATTGGAATCCACACGCGGTCGCTAATTACGATTACTTCCGCTGCATTGAGTCCATAGTAGTTTATGTCTTCTGGTTTGATTTGACAATCGAATGCTGCCATAACGTGTCCAGGTAGATCGATATAAGCAGTGGATATACCGCCGTTTTCTAATATCGCTGTATACACAGCCACAAGGTCATCGCAGTCTCCCCCTTTGCGTTCCATTGTTTCCAATGGGAATTGCAAGTAGTCAATCACATCTTGATGAATTGATTTTGTAGAATAGCTCTGTGTTGGGTCACTGCTGTAAGTGAAAGAAGATTCTGTAAGAATGGTATAGATCTGTA
>JBJOKO010000171.1:0-6017 GCA_046046035.1 Bacteroidota bacterium
AACTTGCGTGCAGCAGGTGTTGACTACGATGTACGTGTGATGAATCCATATTCATCGTATCAAGATTTTGACTTCAACATTCCTGTTGGAGTGAAAGGAGATACATACGATCGTTACATGGTTCGTATGGGAGAGATGGTAGAAAGTTTGAAGATCATTCGTCAAGCAATTGACAATCTTCCAGAAGGAAATTTCCACGCAGATGTTCCTGAATTCTACTTGCCAGCAAAAGAAGAAGTGTATTCACAAATGGAAGCATTGATCTATCACTTCAAAATAGTGATGGGTGAAACGGATGTTCCAAAAGGTGAAGTATATCATGCTGTAGAAGGTGGAAATGGTGAGTTGGGTTACTACCTCATTAGTGATGGTGGTCGCACTCCATTCCGTTTGCACATGCGCCGTCCATGCTTTATTTATTATCAAGCATACGGTGAAATGATACGTGGTGGTATGTTGTCAGACGCGATCCTGACCTTGAGTAGTTTGAATGTGATCGCAGGAGAATTAGACGCTTAATTAATAAGATATAATAATGGATATCGATAAAAGAGAGATCCGTTTCAATGATGAAACAATGGCCTTGGTGCAGAAGATTATCAAGCGTTACCCTGAGGGACGCCAAAAATCTGCATTGATTCCTGTTTTGCACATTGCACAGGCTGAATTTGGTGGATGGTTGAGTGCTCCAACAATGGACTACGTTGCCTCTATCTTGAATATTCAATCTATCGAAGTGTATGAGGTAGCCTCTTTTTACAGCATGTTCAACCTTCAACCAGTAGGTCATTGCTTGATCGAAGTTTGTCGCACTAGTTCATGTTGGCTAATGGGTGCTGAAGACGTTGTTCGTCACATCGAAAAGAAACTAAACATTAAGAATGGTGAGACCACAAAAGATGGTCAATTCACTCTTAAAACAGTAGAATGTCTTGGCTCATGCGGCACTGCGCCGATGATGCAAGTAGGACATGAATATCATGAAAATCTCACTTTAGAAAAAGTTGATCAACTTCTTGATCAATGGAAAGCTGAAGGTAAACGAAGCAGATACTGCTAATCATGGGAAAGAAACTATTACTCGAACATATTGATGTACCAGGGATTAATACCCTGAGTGTATATCGTTCAAAAGGTGGTTACAATGCATTGGAAAAAGCATTGAAACAAATGACACCTGACCAAGTAGTGGAAGAAGTAAAAACCAGCGGACTTCGTGGACGTGGTGGTGCTGGATTCCCTACTGGAATGAAATGGAGTTTCCTTGCGAAGCCAGAAGGTGTGCCACGTTACCTCGTGTGCAATGCCGATGAGTCGGAGCCTGGAACATTCAAAGACCGTTATTTGATGGAGCATATCCCTCACCTATTGATTGAGGGAATGATCACAGCGAGCTACGCTTTGGGAGCGCGCACATCATACATCTATATCCGTGGTGAGTATTTTTATGTTGCTCAAATTCTTGAAAAAGCAATTGAAGAAGCATACGAATCAGGACTACTTGGTAAGAACATTTTCAACTCTGGTTTCGATCACGATTGCTATGTTCAAGTAGGTGCTGGAGCTTATATCTGCGGAGAAGAAACAGCGTTGTTGGAATCGTTGGAAGGAAAGCGTGGTAACCCACGTATCAAGCCTCCATTCCCTGCGATTGCTGGTCTTTATGGTTGTCCAACTGTTGTAAACAACGTTGAAACAATTGCAGCAGTTGTTCCAATCGTAAATCACGGTGGTGCTCATTACGCTTCAATTGGTATTGGACGCAGCACTGGAACAAAATTGATTTCTGCATCTGGTCACATTAAAAAACCAGGAGTGTATGAAATTGAAATGGGTATTACAGTAGAAGACTTTATTTATAGCGACGAATATTGTGGAGGTATTATCGGTGATCGCAAGCTTAAAGCTGTTGTTGCCGGTGGTTCATCTGTTCCAATTCTTCCTGCTGACTTGATTCTAAAATTAGCGAATGGCGAACCAAGACTTATGTCTTACGAAAGCCTCGCTGATGGCGGATTTGCAACAGGTACTATGTTGGGTTCTGGTGGTTTCATCGTAATGGATGAGAGCACTAGTATTGTAAAAAACCTTTACACCTTCACTCGATTCTATCATCACGAAAGCTGCGGACAATGCAGTCCTTGTCGTGAGGGTACTGGATGGATGGAGAAAATTCTTCACAAGATTTTGGATGGTAATGGATCAATGTCAGACATCGATTTGCTTTGGGATATTCAAAGCAAAATTGAAGGAAAGACTATCTGTCCACTAGGTGATGCAGCAGCATGGCCAGTAGCGGCAGCTATCCGTCACTTCCGTGGAGAGTTTGAGGAATTTGTTCGCTCAGGAAAATCAATTAAAGACGTTAAACATTACTACAGATTGAACGGACTCGCAGAGCCTGCTCACTGATAGTAAATTTCAATAGAATCGATGGCAAAAGTTACAATCGACGACATTACAATAGAAGTACCAGACGGTACAACTATTCTTCAAGCGGCGCGCATGATTGGAGGTGACGTAGTTCCTCCAGCGATGTGTTATTATTCTAAATTAAAAACCAGTGGTGGTTATTGCCGCTCATGCTTAGTGAAAGTAGAACAAGGTTCTGAAAAAGATCCTCGTCCTATGCCTAAGCCTGTAGCATCATGCCGCACCACGGTAATGGATGGAATGGTAGTGCGCAACAATACTTCTCCTGAAGTTTTGGAAGCACGTGCAGGCGTTGTTGAGTTCCTTCTTATCAACCACCCGCTTGATTGTCCAGTATGTGACCAAGCAGGAGAATGTAGTCTACAAGATTTAGGCTATGCTCATGGTAAAGCAGAAACTCGCTACGAGTTTGAGCGTCGTGAATTCGAAAAGATCGATATTGGAGATAAGATTCAACTTCACATGAACCGTTGCATTCTATGCTACCGTTGTGTGAAAGTGGCTGACCAACTAACTGACGGTCGTGTTCACGGTGTATTGAATCGTGGTGATGTAGCAGAAATTTCTACTCACATTCAAAATAGCGTTGACAATGATTTCTCTGGAAACATGATTGACGTTTGTCCAGTAGGTGCTCTTACAGATAAGACCTTCCGTTTGGTAGACCAAACCAGTTGATGCACATCGCGATTGTCCTACATGTGCTGGCAAAGTAAGATTGTGGTACAAAGGTGAAGATGTACTTCGTGTAACTGCACGCAAGGATAAATACAGTGAAGTAGAAGAGTGGATTTGTAATGAGTGTCGCTTCGATAAGAAGAACACAGCGGATTGGGTAATTGAAGGTCCTTCTAAAATTGATAGACATTCTGTTATTTCTGCAAATCATTACGACAGTCTTCGTGTGATGAAAGCGACAATCGATCGTCAAAGAGCAGCTCTACCACATGGTGAGAAAACTACTCTTGGACACGGAGCGCTTGATCCAAACAACATTCACAATCACGGAGATAAAAAATAATCTGATAAAGAAGAACAGATATGGATTCTATGCTTCTATATAAAGCGATTCTCGTAGTAATCGTATTTGCTGTCTCTCTAGGAGTTGCAGCTTATATGACCTGGGGAGAGCGCAAAATCGCTGCGATTCTGCAAGATCGCGTTGGACCAAACAGAGCGGGTCCGTTCGGACTTTTCCAACCATTAGCCGATGGTTTGAAAATGTTTATGAAAGAGGAAATGATTCCTGGTACATCGAATAAAGCATTGTTCATCCTTGGACCATGCTTCTTCATGTTGACCGCTTGTATGACTGGAGTTGTTATTCCTTGGGGTGGTGGAATTACTATCGACGGAGTTACTTATCCAATGCAAATTACCGATATCAACATTGGTCTTCTGTACATGATTGGAGTTGTATCTCTCGGGGTTTACGGGATCATGATTGGTGGTTGGGCATCTAACAATAAGTACTCATTGATGGGAGCGCTTCGTGCATCTTCACAAATGATCTCTTATGAAATCGCTATGGGTCTTGCACTGATTGCATTGGTAATGTGGACAGGTACACTTAGCCTTGGAGAAATTGCACAGCAACAAGATCAAGGATATGCGAATATCATTTATCAGCCACTTGGTTTTATCATCTTCATGATTTGCGCTTTCGCTGAAACCAATCGTGCTCCTTTCGACTTGCCAGAAAGTGAATCAGAACTTGTAGGTGGATATCACACAGAGTATAGCTCAATGAAATTGGGTTTCTTCTTGTTTGCTGAATACATCAACATGTTTATTTCATCTGCAGTAATGGCTACGCTTTACTGTGGTGGATATAATTTCCCATTCCAACACGAACTAGGTTTGGAAGGAAACACACTAGCTATTCTTCAAACAGTAGCTCTATTTGCAAAAATCCTAATCTTCATTTTCATCTTCATGTGGGTACGTTGGACACTTCCTCGTTTCCGTTATGATCAGTTGATGAGCTTAGGTTGGAAAGTATTGTTGCCACTTGCGTTGCTTAATATCTTCCTTACAGGAATTGGAATGTACATCTTTGGAAAACTCGGATAATATGTCACTAACAAATCGAGCTAAAACCATTACGGTTCGCGAAATGACGTGGAGTGAAAAGCTTTACTTCCCTGCAATTTTGAAGGGAATGTTTATCACTTTCACACACATGTTTAAGCGTGTTCCTACGGTGAAATACCCTGAACAAAAAAGGGAAATTGAGCCAGTTTATCGTGGTCAGCATGTCTTGAAAAGAGACGAAGCTGGTGCTGAACGTTGCACTGCATGCGGATTGTGTGCTGTAGCATGTCCTGCAGAAGCAATCACGATGGAGTCTGCTGAAAGAAAGAAAGGAGAAGAAAATCTATATAGAGAAGAGAAGTATGCAAAGATCTATGAGATCAATATGCTTCGTTGTATCTTCTGTGGTTTGTGCGAAGAGGCTTGTCCAAAAGAAGCAATCTTCCTTACAGACCGTATTGTTCCTTCGACTTTTAACCGTGGCGAATTCATCTATGGTAAAGACAAACTAGTTGAAACTATGGAGAATCCGATTGATGTAACATTACGTCAACGTCCTGAAGTGCTTGAGTTCAAGCATGACAAGAAGCACAAACACAACAGAACCTTTAAAGATAAAGTCCTAACTACTCCGAAGCATCACTAAGCTTTTGAGTTGATAATACGTCACACTATGCTAACCGAATACGCTTTCTGGTTTTTATCCTTCCTAGCAGTGTTCAGCGCGCTTTACATGATTATTACCAAAAATCCTGTTTATAGCGTTCTTTCACTCATCCTGACTTTCTTTTCGATTGCAGGACATTACTTTTTGATGAACGCGCAATTTCTTGCTGCCGTTCACATCATAGTATATGCTGGTGCCATTATGGTCTTGTTCCTTTACGTCATCATGATGTTGAATCTGAATAAGATTGAGGAGGAAAAGAAATCCATTTTAATGAAAAGTCTCAGCGTTGTTGCTGCTTGCATATTAGGATTTGTTTTGCTAGCCGTGGCTCGTCGTACCGATGAGTTGACAGTGATTGCACAAACTACTAATGGTAATGCCGGCACTGTTGAGAATCTTGGAAAAGCACTTTACCGTGATTTCTTGTTGCCATTTGAATTAGCGAGTGTGCTATTTCTTGGAGCAATGGTAGGTGCTGTTTATCTATCTAAAAAGGAGATTGCCTAATGGAAATACTTCACAATATTACAGTAAACCACTACCTCACTTTGAGTATAGTGTTGTTTGCGATTGGTGTATTCGGCGTTTTATTTCGTCGCAATGCCATCATCATGTTCATGTGTATTGAACTTATGTTGAATGCGGTTAACCTTGCGATGGTGACTTTCTCCAAAATGTGGGGCGACGCTGATGCGCAAGTATTCGTATTCTTCATCATGGTAGTTGCAGCGGCTGAAGTAGCTGTTGGTTTGGCTATTTTGATGATGCTTTACCGCAACATGCACACCACTAGTACAGACGTTCTCGATAAACTTAAAGGATAAGAGCAAGAACATGGAAAAATTAGTATCACTCATTCCGCTATTTCCTTTAGTAAGCT
>JBJOKO010000172.1:0-6002 GCA_046046035.1 Bacteroidota bacterium
CTTCTTCCTTCTCTTCATATTCTTCTACAGCATCGTACAGCTAAATCTGGCTATTCAGTACGTTCGTCGTCACAGAAGAAAGCTTGTAAAGCCTGAGATTGCTGATAAGGACCTACCTCATGTCACCATCCAATTGCCTGTTTTCAACGAATTGTATGTTGTGGAGCGTTTGATTGATGCTGTTTGTGCTTTTGATTATCCAAAAGACAAAATGGAAATTCAATTGCTCGATGACTCTACCGACGAATCTGTAGAAGTAGGTGCGCGCAAAGTTGCTGAGAAATTGGCTCAAGGTTTTGATATCAAACAGATTATTCGTCCAGAGCGTGTTGGCTTCAAGGCTGGTGCTCTTTCTTATGGACTAGATATATGTAAAGGTGAATTCGTAGCCATCTTCGATGCTGACTTCGTTCCTCGTAAAGACTTCCTTCGTCAAACAATCCCTTACTTCTATACTGGAGATAAAGTGGGTGTTGTTCAAACGCGTTGGGAGCACTTGAATGAGGATTATTCTTTGATCACTCGTCTTCAAGCGTTTGGTCTTGATGCTCACTTCACTGTTGAGCAAATGGGGCGTAATGCAGCTCATCACTTCATCAACTTTAACGGTACAGCAGGTGTATGGCGTAAGTCTACTATCTACGATGCTGATGGATGGCAAAGTGATACAATCACCGAAGACTTGGATTTGAGCTACCGTGCTCAATTGAAAGGTTGGGATTTCATTTACCTTCCTGAAATCGGCTCTCCAGCTGAACTTCCAGCAGAAATGAACGCTTTGAAAGCACAACAATTCCGTTGGACAAAAGGTGCTGCTGAGTGTACTGTGAAAAACATGCCTCGTGTATTAAAAGCAAAAGGATTGGGCTTTGCACACAAAGTTCACGCATCTTTCCACTTGATGAACTCAGTGGTATTCTTGTGTATCCTTGGTACTTCGCTATTGAGCGTACCAATGCTTGTGATTAAAAATACATTCCCTCAATATCAGATTCTCTTCGTGATTGCTTCTGCATTCTTGGTGAGCTTCTTTATCTTGGGTTACTTCTATTGGGTTTCTCGCCCACCTGCTCCATTCTTCAAGAAACTAGGACGTTTCGTTATCGACTTCCCTATGTTCTTGTCTGTTTCTATGGGACTTTCATTGCACAATGCAGTGGCGGTAATAGAAGGATTTACTGGTAAAAAATCAGCTTTTGTACGTACACCTAAGTTTGCAATTAGCACTGGTAAAAAAGGAACTTGGACAGACAAAAAATACCGTGCTGCCAAAATCAGCCCTCTTACAATTGTAGAGGCTTTGATGGCATGCTATTTCATTTTTGGAATCGTACTCGCTTTCCATTACGGAGACTTTGGATTGTTCCCATTCCACTTCATGTTGACACTAGGTTACGTATTCGTAACAGTGTTCTCAGTGAAACACGCCAACGCGTCGTAATCTGTTTCTAGTTTACTGATATGAAAAAACTGATTGCAGCAGGATTCCCGATATTTCTTATTTCGGTATTCCTGCTGTTTTCATTATTTGGATTTGCTGGATTTGCGTGGTCATTAGACAAAGAAGATCCATGGCAATTCATGTTGTTCTACGCAAGTGTTTGTGGTGGATTTGCCTATTGGTGGTTCAATCGTTCTCTGTTGAGTTGGCCCACTATTCTGATCATTGCAATTCTATTTAGAGGTCTCTTTTTATTTGATAGTAATTGCAGATTAAGCGATGATGTCTACCGCTATCTATGGGATGCAGAACAAGTGGCGTATGGACAAAATCCGTATGAATATACTCCTACAGAATGGCTCGCTCAACCGCATGAAAGTCAGATGCCTGAACAAGACTCCTTGTACAGTTTATTGAACTCCAAAAACAACTATTCTATTTATGCTCCAGTATGTCAAATTATGTGGAGCAATAGTGTTTGGTGGGCTGAGTATTCTGGATTTGGAAATACTATTCAGAGTCGCATTTTCTTCTTGAAGGTATTCTATTTATTCATCGAGATAATTACGATGCTCTTGATTGTGCGGATATTAATCAAGCGCGGACAAGCAGCACAATTGGCCGGCATCTATGCTTTGAATCCGCTAGTAATTGTGGAGTTCATGGGAAATTTGCATCCGGATGTTTTCGTGATTCTCTTCCTTTCGGTTAGCGTACTCTTAGTCACTTCAAAACGATTCATGACTGCGGCAATTCCATTTGGTTTTGCAATTGCAACAAAAATACTTCCTGTCATTTTCCTTCCTTTTTTGATTCGAAAATGGGGTTGGAAAAAAGCCATCTTGTTTTCACTTATCGCAGTAGGAGTTGGTGCCTTGCTTTTCCTTCCATTCATTTCGCATAAACTCACGGAGAATATTGCCGCGAATCTGGAGCTTTACTATGTGAGGCTTGAGTTCAATGCATCCATTCTTTATTTGGTGCGAAGTGGATATTCCTATTTCACTGGGAATGAGGACACCGCTTTTATAGGTCCAATGCTAGCGGTGATCTCTGGTCTTATTATTCTTTATTACGCTTCGCGAAAATATTCTGAAGGCAAGGGTATGATTTACTTCATGGTAACTGGCCTCGCCTTCTACTCATTGTTTAGCTCTACAGTGCATCCTTGGCACTTGACTCTTCCGCTTTTCTTCGCTGTATTTAGCACGGTTCGTTGGCCATTATTTGCATCCTTCTTTGTGATGTTGAGTTACCTTCTCTACTCTCAGGGAATGGAAAATAAATGGGTTCTAATAACAGAATACGGACTGATAATCGGTTCGTATGTTATCGATCGTCTTCTCAAGGCAAAAAGATAACTTTCTTTTCTTACATTCGCTTTCACCCGAAACAAATTCAAACCAATGAAAGCGCTATCCACCCTACTTGTGTTTTTGGCACTTGCCCAATATTCTTTTGGACAAAGCTGCAACACCGCCACTGGCAATGTAGTTATCTATGCCAACTATGATGGTGGAGAAATCAATATCAATTGCGACGTCAATATTCCCAATTTAAAAATTGGAGTTTGCACATACGAAGATTGTCAAATCAACATTACAGGACCTTTTGCAGGCAATGTTACTGAAGTAATCTATGCCGGATTTCAAGGCGATAATGATAATTGCAATTCTGGAAATTCTGGAACAAGTATAACTGGTGTCGCTGCTGGTATCACCAGTGTTCTATTCGCACCTGCAGGTGTGTTGAGTGATCCAAATGGATATGGAAGCATTATTTGCGCATACAGTTGCGCCACAGGTAATCAAGGAGGTTGCAACACTGCAGCGCAAGTTGTGGCTTATTTTCTAAATGAATTTGGAGGCACATTGCACACTTATTATACGCAATACGCTTGCTGGGGTGGAGCAACGTATGACATATCTGATAATCTGTGTTGCTCAGTTCCACTACCAGGTGTAGAAACAAGTTTCACCGCTAGTGATCCAATTGTTTGTATCGGACAATGCATCAGTTTCACTTCAAGCAGCACTGGCAATCCAACTAGTTATACTTGGACATTCAATGGAGCGAATACAACTTCATCTAGTGCTCAAAACCCTACATCCATTTGCTACAATACAGCGGGAACATACACTGCAAATTTAACCGCTAGCAATACTAGCAGCAGTGATTCATACACGCAGCAGATAACTGTAATAGATTGTAATCTTGCCCCATCAGGAATTGAAGGTTGCACCTATCCTAGCGCGATCAATTATTTCCCCTCTGCTACTTTGGATGATGGTTCTTGCCAATTTGATTGCGTGACATCGAATTGTCCAGCAGATTTAAATGACGACAGCGTAATTGGCGTCGCCGATCTTCTAATCTTCTTGAATGTATTTGGGACAACCTGCCCTTAGTGCTGCGCGCAATTATTAGGGTTGATGGATGATGGATAATGGATGAAGTATCTAGCTAAAAACCAAAAGCCAATAGCTAATAGCCAACAGCTAACAGCTAACAGCCAAAAAAATAAATCAAAAATAATTTCAATGTTAGACAATCTATTGAATCTTGTGAAGGAACATGCTGGAGAGGCGATTATTAATAATCCTGCTATTCCGAACGAACAAAATGACGCGGCGGTTTCTACTGCTTCAGAAGGAATATTCGAAGGACTAAAAAACCAATTGAGTTCTGGAGGTATTGATGGAATCAAGAATTTATTCAGTGGCGGAGATGTTGCGAATAATCCTATGGTGACTAATATTTCTCAAAGCGTTGCGCAATCTATCGCTGGAAAATTCGGCGTGGATAGCGGCACTGCAAATAATATCGTGCAGAGTTTGATTCCAACAGTAATGGACAAACTAGTAAAGAAAACAAACGATCCAAACGATAGCAGTTTCGACATCGGTGGAATCATGAATTCCCTCGGCGGCGAAGGCGGTATCGGTGGAATGATCGGCGGCTTATTTAAGTAGTGTGACAGTTATATAGTGTGGCGGTGAGGCAATGAAACAGTTTGGCAGTGATGAAAATCCTTTTCACTGGCTAACAGTCTCACTGGCTAACCGCCACACTAATTTACTGTCTCACTGGCTAACCGCCACACTGTATAACTGTCACACTGGCTAACCGCCACACTGGGCTACAACTTCATCGTCAACGCGATTCGCTTTCTTTGAAGGTCTACTTCTACTACTTTCACTCTTACCTTCTGATTTAGCTTTACCACTTCATTCGGGTCTTTGATGAATTTATTGGCCATCTGTGAAATGTGAACCATTCCGTCTTGCTTTACTCCAACATCTACAAAACATCCGAAGTTGGTAATGTTGGTTACAATTCCTGGAAGCTCCATGCCTTCATATAAATCCTCCGGTTTGCGAACATCAGCAAAACTGAATGTTTCAATTTGCGAACGTGGGTCACGACCGGGCTTAGCCAACTCTTTCAAAATATCTTGAATCGTAGGCAGACCTGCCTTGTCAGAGATATATCTCTTCGGATCAATTTGCTTGCGAAGTGATTCTTCTTTGATCAATTGCTCAATCGTACAATTGAGATCCTGCGCCATTTTTTCTACAATAGAATAACTCTCGGGGTGAACAGCACTATTGTCCAAAATGTTTTTAGCACCAGGAATTCTTAAGAATCCCGCACTTTGCTCGAATGATTTTTCACCAAGCTTTGGCACTTTCTTCAAAGCAGCTCGTGACTTGAACGGACCGTTTTCTTCTCTGAATTTCACGATGTTTTCAGCCAACTTTGGACCTAATCCAGAAACATAAGTCAATAGACTTTTGCTTGCAGAATTGACATTCACTCCTACATTATTCACGCAGCTTAGCACTACTGTATCAAGACTTTCTCTCAATTTATTTTGATCTACA
Source organism: Bacteroidota bacterium (assembly GCA_046046035.1). Taxonomy (GTDB): domain Bacteria; phylum Bacteroidota; class Bacteroidia; order Flavobacteriales_D; family Sanyastnellaceae; genus JAIXWP01. The sequence goes on from JBJOKO010000172.1 coordinate 5,326, forward strand.
TCGTGCTGATATTGTCCAACACCGATTGACTTCGGATCAATCTTCACTAGTTCTGAAAGTGGATCGGCCAATCTTCTTCCGATAGATACAGCACCTCTTACAGTGATATCTTGATCTGGAAATTCTTCTCGTGCAATTTCTGATGCTGAATAAATAGATGCTCCACTTTCATTCACCATGAAAACATCAATGCCTTTTTCTAATTCTAATGAACGAATGAATTGCTCTGTTTCTCTTCCTGCTGTTCCGTTTCCGATAGCAATTGCTTCGATGGCGAAACGCTTTACAAGGCCTTTGATCTCCTCGCCTGCTCGGCGCTCTTCGCGTTGAGGCTCGTGAGGATAGATTACAGATTCTGTCAATAATGTTCCTTCTTCATTCAAGCAAACTACTTTACATCCCGTTCTGAAACCTGGATCTAGAGCGAGAATGCGCTTATTGCCAAGTGGCGCAGCCAAAAGAAGTTGACGCAGGTTTTCTGCAAAAACTTTTATCGCTTCTTCGTCTGCCTTTGCTTTATACAACGAGCGGAACTCATTTTCGATAGATGGTTCCAACAATCGCTTATAGCTATCCTTGATTGCTAATGCGATTTGTTCGCTAGCATCTGTATTTCTTTTGATAAATAGGTTTTCCAATTTCTCCACTGCAAACTCTTCTTCTGGAGCAATACGCAT
>JBJOKO010000173.1:0-5961 GCA_046046035.1 Bacteroidota bacterium
CACCGAAAAGATCATACATATTAATAGTTACAGCAAAATCGTAGCAGCAGTTTCCGTCATCACAACCAGCGGTTGGATCGAAGTTAGAAGCTGCAGGATCGGTGCAACCAGGATAGATACAAGAAAAATCATTTTCGTTTGCAGCAGCGTCGTAGTTACAAGCTGCTGGATCTGTACAACCAGGAATAGAGTTAATGAAGGTAATACTCCAAGAACCAATTGAACCTGCGTCGAATCCAGTATCATCAACTACATAAAGAGACCAGTCTCCATCGGCAACATCACCACCAAACATTGTGGTGAAAGTCGCTACACCAGCAGGAGCTGCGTTATTGATTGTTCCGCCAAAACCAGGAAATGCATCACCAGCAACAAAATTTGTAGGTTGATATGTACCTGTTGGGTTGAGAGCTACGTCAGAAAATTGAGCTGCAGCATAATCAGCGATAGTAAGGTTATTGCCAACCCAGTCAGCGCCAGTTCCTACATCAGACATAATTACCAAAGACTCTCCGTTTGGAGCGACTAGAAGAATGTCAACGTCATTTGGCCAAGTGTGGCTAATGTTGTTCAAAGAAATTGAGATTACTCCGATAGAAGCAGGGCCTCCAGCAACAGTAATTACAGATGGGTTAGGTGTACCTGCAGATGCATCATTTATTGTAATGCCACCTGTACTGTTAAACGTCTGTGCGATTGACGTTGTAACAAACAGACAACACGCCAATACTAGCGAGGTTACCACCGAAAGTTTTGTAAACTTTTGGATCATTTGTTTTGGTTTTGGTTAATTAAACGGTATTTCAATAAGTTAAGCGACGATTTCTCGTCTAGCTCCTCTTATAATATATCTCACATGCCTACGAGGCCGCTTTCTTGTCTTACAAGAGGAAAAGCCCGCGAAAAATACTACATAGTTGCGAAACAATCAAAATATGTGAAAAAAAAAGATTCCGTGATTTTGGTAATCAACTAATAAGCAAAGGAATACTAATAATTTGGAAATAAAATTAACGCCCCCACATATCGGAATGCCACGAGTTACTGAACTTGGTTTCCCATTTTGCTTTGTATTCAGCTAGGTTCTTAACCAAATTATCGAATACAATCGAATCGTCGTTTAAAACCCCGGCTTTTCGTAGTCCCCAAAATTGATGAAGCGGTTGACTCACTATGGAGTCATTATCTCGATAAACCACGAGCATTCGATTGAAAAAATCCACATTTAGCGCTGTACCCGCATCTTGAAAAAAATGAACCAATTTATCAATACCGCATCCACTTGCCAGAGCCTTTTCTTCATCAACTGCCACAATAACAAAGCGCGAATACTTCACTTCGAATGCGGAATCCAATTGTGCGCCATGAGATGCCCAACTATTGAGGAATTCCGTCAATTTTGTAGAAATAGAAACTTCTTCTTCTTGACTTAGAAATCTGTCCGCTTGATACACCCAAACACGGGATGAATCGGGCATTTCGTGCATTTTTTTCATTGAATTATTTTGAATTACGAAGATACAAAACCCAACCGGCCCAATTCATCATTGCGGGAATTGGAGATTGGAGAGCTCCAACCATTTTGCGACTTACATTATAAAAGAGGTCGGGTCTTCCAAAAACAAAACCTCCAAAATATATGATTAGTGCGCTGCAAAAGGCCACTATATATGTTGTAGCTAGCCATTTACTTAAAGTAGAATTATTAAATATCCATTGCAAAGCCAATCGATTCAGCAGGAAGAAAACTACAACGAAAAAAATAGTAACTACCCATTTGAACGCTTTCAGTTGAGATTTGGATAAATAATTCAACACATTAACCGAATCATGACTTTGATAATAGTCAAAAGGGTTATTGGTTTTGATTTGAGTTATAGCCTCGGTTCTTTGATCAGCGGACATCGAATAAAAGTCAGTGATTCGATCACCCATATCTAGGGTGAAATTTATACTAACTTTTAGTCTCTCTTGAAAAAATCCAATTCCAATTGCCAATAAAATTAGCGCTACCCACCTAAGTATTTTCATGCATGTTTTTTTTAACCGAATCGGCAATGGAGAATTTGTTTATCCAAAACCACCACAGTCCAAAAACAACTCCATACACCACTAACGTGAAGGTATAATCGTGATTAAATGAAAGCCATGATTCGTTGTAGTGAACGATTAGAGCAAGCCCAACAACACGAGCAACGTTTAGAAAATGAATAATGATTAAACCTAGAGGAAGGTACCACAGTTTGTGTCGAATGGGACCTGGGTAACTTATAATAAAGACAATGAAAAGTGCAAATAATACTATTCCATCACATGGAGCGCCAATTGTAACTCCATTTGAGCCCGCCACTCCAAAGTGAACTCGCCAAATTCCATCGACGGCATAATTAGTTGTTTCAAACCCTAAAGTGTGAAGAACAGCCTCACCCAATACGACTAAATTGTCAATGACATATTCATTGATAAGGGTATTTTCCTTCAGATAAAACTCGTAAGTAAAATACCAACTCAGGTACAGTATAGTACTTAAGAATAGGAATCGGGCAAAAGGATTGTGAATGATCCTTTGAAACATTACGACTTCTTGCGAGTCAAGTCATAGGCTTTTTTACCACCCATAGCTAAACCAGCTGCAATTAAGAAACTTACTCCTCCATCGATAGGACAAACAGCACCGAAAGGACCGCCACATGGTGGGCCACCGCCTGCTGGAGGATCCGGAGGAAGAGCATAAAATACAGTTGGAACTAATACTAGCACCAACACAAAAAGAGTCTTAATAACCTGATTCATTTCAAAAGTAGAATATTGGTCAAAGATAACCGAAAATTCAAAATTCAGGATCTCCCTTCATTTTTTTAATTTCGCTTAAGTCCTAATCTAAATGGCAATAGGCTATATTTGCCCAGTATACTAGACCTGTATGTCAGAACAAAAAAGCAGTTTTCTTGACGCCGATGATTTAAGACCCATAATTAAGTTTATTGGTCGAAATTGGCCCATAATGTTGATTTTCAGCGGTGTTGCATTCATGATTGCATTCCTAATTAACTATAGGAGTCCTAACATTTATGCTGCTAAAACCGAGATTCTTTTGAAGTCTTCTGAAACCTACGACTATCAGTCAAAAATGTTGACGAGTTTGGGTTATGTCTCCCTAATGCAAGACATTACGAATCAGAAGCGAATACTATCATCTTATGACCTCACAAACAAAGTTTTAGATAAGGTTAATTTCAACCAAAGCTACTATCTTGTGGGAAGGTTAAAGGTATTGCAAGTGGATCACTTTGATGCCATTACTGTCAATTGTGATTGGAGACGTTTGGACCCCAAACTCTACAATCTTCCTTTGAACATCAAAGTTTTGGATCTCAAGACCTATGAGTTTAGTTATGAAATAAACAATAAGAAACAGACATTTATTCTTGAGTTTGGGAAAAATCATGAGGATCTTGACTTTACCATTCAAGTAGATTTATCGCCACAAGTTGATGAGACATGGCTTAAGACAGTCATGGATCAAAATTTCCGTATTGTAGTTCATCCTACGAATTGGCTGATAAGCAAGTATAGTAGAGCACTTTCTATAGAAAATACCGAATACACAAGTATTCTAACCTTGACATTGCAAGACGAACTTGCGAGCAGAGCTAAGATGTTTTTGGACACTCTTGCAAGCGAGTACATCATGTTTACCCTTGAGAATCAAATCAGCATTAATAAAAATACTGAGAAATTTATTGATAGACAATTAGAAGAGGTAACAAGAATTCTCGATTCATTAGAATTTTCTATCAACCAATACAAACAGTCACAGGACATCATAGATCTCCCTCGCGAACAAACTCAAGCGTTTGATCAACTTGGAAAATTTGACCTTGATTTGAAAACGCTGGAAATGCGTGAGCAGACTATGAAAGAGTTGGAGGAGTTCTTGTTCAAAGAGTACAACAATCCAGTAATTCCACCTATGGCTTATCTAGGTCAGGAGGACGCTTTGCTTAAAAACCTCATCATGCAACTGTTTGAGTCGAAAGTGAAGAGATCTGAATTACTAGTAGATTACAAAGAGTCAGACAACCGTATTAATAGAGTAGACTCGACTATTAAAACCATTCGAAACAATATTTATCGTTATACGCAGGATAGTAGAAAGTCTATCCAAGGTCAAATGGCCGAAGTTAAACGACAAATTGTTGAATTAGAGGCTCTATTACGCGAACTTCCATTCTCAGAAAGAGAACTACTTGGAATGGAGAGAAAGCTTACAGTAAATGAGGGGCTTTATACTTTCCTTCTAGAGAAAAAAGCAAATACAGTTATTTCCAGAGCAGCAATCATTCCTCAAACGAGTATTATTGAAAAAGCTCGAAGTGTAGGAGTAGTTGGGCCGGATAAAAACAAAGTCACCTACTTATCCATTGGTATTGCTATTGGTATCGCGCTCCTTATTGGCTTTGTTCGACTTATTTTCTTTGAGCGAATTGAAAACACGAGTGAGTTGAAATCACTTACTAAGATTCCGATTATAGGAAGTGTTCCTCATCACGCTGAAATCGAAGATGAACCGATTTCATTGATCAATAATCCCCGTGGTAACGTCGCCGAGGCATTTAGATCGATTCGAACGAATCTGCAGTACGTACTGACAGAAGCCACGGATGATTCGAAAATTTTGATGGTATCTTCTCTACATCCAGGGGAAGGTAAGACGTTTATTTCCGTAAACCTTGCCTCTGTGCTGGCGAAGGCTTCCAAAAAAGTATTGATTCTTGACTTTGACATGCACAAACCGAAAATTCATAAAATTTTTGGTATTGAAAACGTGAGCGGTATCTCTTCTTACCTAATCAACCGCACGCATTATCGAGATTCTATTGTTCCAACTCAGATAGAGAATCTAGACGTACTTCCTGCAGGACCAGTTCCTCCGAACGCTTCCGAGCTTGTTATGAATAAGCTCGTGGATACTCTTATCATGGAAAATGCCGCGATCTACGATTACATTATTATAGATACACCGCCGATTTCTCTTATCAGTGACTCATTGGTTCTTATCAATAAGACGCACCTTGGAATTTTTGTTTTGAATACTGAAAAAGCAACGAAACAAGGTGTTCGTTATCTTGAAGATCTCCTTCGTCAAAATAGCATTTCCAATTCGATGTTGCTTCTCAACAACGTGAAGCAAAAACGTTGGAAGTACTACTACGGTAAGTACGCGTATAAATATGGATATGGCTACGGCTATGGCTACGGCTATGGATATGGTTACGGTTATACCTATGGTGGATATACCGAGTTTGATAAAGACGACAAGAAGAAAGTAAGCAAACGCAAGAAGTAATTCATTCGCGATAAAGTATGATTTCACTTATCATCACTGCTCACAACTATGCACAATACGTTGAGCGTGCTATTAGAAGCGCGTTGGACCAATCATTAGGCAATAGCGAGTATGAGATATTGGTGATAAATGATGCATCAACAGATCATACAGCTGAGGTGCTAGAGAATTATGAAGAAGAAGTTCGGGTATTCAATCTAGAACAAAACCTTGGTTTAGCTGGAGCACGAAATTTTGGTATTCAAAAAGCAAAAGGTCAATTCATCATTTTCCTTGATGCTGATGATTATATCCATCGTGATTTATTGAAAGTTCAAAAGCTTTTCTTAGAAGAAAATACAAAGCTAGATGCAGTATCCACCGATTACTATCTGGTGAATGAGCGTGGTGAGCGCATTGAGCATGTTTGTGCTGAAGAAAAACCAATTGCTTGTGGGATAATGTTCAGAAAAGATTTTCTATACAATATTGGGCTGTACGATGAGAAATTCAGAGCTCGAGAAGAAGAAGATCTTCGTATTCGATGGACAGAACAATACAACATTTACAATCTAATTGTTCCACTCTATCGCTATCGAATGCATGATACTAATCTAACGAAGAACACTTCT
>JBJOKO010000174.1:0-5948 GCA_046046035.1 Bacteroidota bacterium
CATTGATGCAAGATGTCTCCAGTTGAACTACTAGCATACCACTCAAATTGATAAATAGTATCGAATTGATTCTCTTGATTTGAGTAGACTATTACCGTGTCCAATTGACCAGTATTTTGTTCTTCGTAAATCCAGTAGGTTCCTTCCTTGAAATAATACCACGCTTTCATGTCTTCGAAAGCATTGTCATCATCAGGACAGTAATCGTCGTCTGTGTTGCCATAGGTCCGCTTATCGCAAGAAGACAGCACGAACAAAACAGTGAGATACGTAAATACTAACACAAGAAAATATTTCATTCCGTTGTAGTTGAGTTGATAATTTAATTTCCGCTAAGTGTTAGTCAAATATAATACAATTTATTTAGTGTGGCAGTTTGGAAGGGGTTCCATAGATCTTGGAAATGCAGTCCTTGGCCTCTCGATACACCTTCCCTTCGGGAAGGCACTCGAGGACCGACTCAACATGCATTCAATTAAAACCTACCACCAACTACCAACTACCTACCACCTACCACCAACTACCAAGAATAAGCTACCGCAGCACCCCACCGCTGCTTATTCTCTGGCTGCGCTAATGGGATATCATTAAAAAACGCGTACTGATGATAGAGTGAAACAGAAATCTTTGTGAAGTAAATATCTACTCCGCCGTGAATTAAATACTGCGTGCCTCCGGTATTTTCTTTTACAATTTCATACTGATAATCCTGCTTTGAATTTTCTATAGTGTAACCAATAGTGGGTAATAAACTTATTGTTTTTGTTTTTTCAATGTATGCTGGATCGCTAGGGGAGTGGACTTTGCGTGTGAAATCTCTTTTGTAGAAAAGACTAATCGTAGTTTGAAATTGATCGCCATAATCGTAATCAAGTTCATTCATTCCCATGATGGTGTATTGTGCAATGGCATTTAATCCCCATCTTTTATAACGCGCTACATAATAGGCTTGAGCAAAATAATTATATGCTCCTGTACCTATTTGAAATAGTGCAGGCAACATCGCTTTTGTTTCGTCGCGCTGCATGTATTTTCCTGTTGGCAGTTTCACGCCAACACCACCAACCAAGATATGCTTGATGCGATAATCCATACTATCTGATGTATTTAATAGCGTGTAGTTCGCAGCGAATTGAATGTCGCCAATGCCGTGGATATTTGTTGTTCTTTCTGTTTCAATTCGTGTATTTGATTTGAAAGGAACAGTGAAAACAAACTGCCAATGTTTGCCTTTGAATTTTCTATAAAAAAAATCAGATGAATAATTCTCGTCCTGCAACACACGGCTGGTGCCGTTTACATTGAGATCTGTGTTGGGATGATGAAATAGGCGATAGCCTCCGCGCATTCCAAATTGTGATTTGCCAAATTGAGGTATGATGCCCATAAAACTTCCACCTGCTCCACAGCCACATATATCACATGCTTGAGAGGTAGTTATTGTAAAAAGTACAATAATCAGTGTGATTATTCTTTTCATGGTTCTGCTATTGTTCTGTCTGACAGAAATGTATAATCATTCAACGTGTTCAAGAATGCTATTAGAACAACTCGTTCTTCATCGGTCAGCGGGATTCCGTTGACTAGAGCGGGATCTAGCGTATTACTTAAAACAATTTGATGATCGTAATGATCGAGAACTTTATTGAGTGTGTTGAATCGACCATCATGCATGTATGGATACGTGAAGGCCAAATTGCGAAGCGACGGTACTTTGAATTTTCCCAAATCATCGTCGTTTAGTGTAATTCTTTTTCTACCTAAATCAGTGAATGTTTCGTCCAATCCATTGTTGCGGTAAGAGAAATCCGTGAAGAGCGGTTCAACGTGACAACTTGAACATTTGCTTTGATATATTTCATATCCCTGTTGTTCTTCCACGGTAAACGCAGCTCTGGCTTCTCGCATTCTGTCGTATTTGCTATCAGTAGAAACGATCATCGACATGTATTGTGCAAGTGCAAATAACAATTTCTGATCAGTGATTTCACTAGAGCCAAAGGCTTTTCCGAATAAGTCGGGGTACGTTGAACTAGCGGAAAGTTTGACAACAAGATGTGCCATTGTCTCCCCCATTTCCAAAGTGTCCGTTAGCGGAGCTATGGGCATCACTTCGATATGGTTGATTCCACCGTCCCACATGAATGCTGGTGTCCAAGCTAGATTGAATAGGGCAAGGGAATTGCGTTTGCCTTGTCTGCCATAGATTCCATGACTAACAGGGATACCATGATCCGCGAAACCGTGGACTTGGGCATGACACGAAGCGCAGGATATAGTACTATCTACACTAAGTATTGGGTCGTAAAATAATTTGCGCCCCAATTCAAATCCTTCTGATGTGAGGGGATTGTTTTCAAACTGATAGTGCGGCTGCGGAAAGTGGGAAGGAACCACAAGCCCCTTGAAGGAGGCCTGTGGATCTTCTGTGCTTTCTTTAGTACAACCAAGTACGCTAAGCAGTATGATACACCAGAAGAAAAATAATTTTCCGGTGAGTGTCATGATTAATTGTGTACGTGTTCGAATTCAATTCCGTGAAAGAAATTGTGCGCGATGTCATGTGATGTTGCCCCTGGCATTTGCACATTCGATGATGTTGCAACAATCAATGGGGAATCGACATTGTCGAATACTTGTGCGATGTTTACACTCATGTGAATTTGTGGAGTAGCACTAGGACTAACTGACATAATCGCTGGATCAAATGAGAAAGTACCTGTATTCAAGGCGCTATTCGTTCCGGTGAATCCACCTAGGTGATAGGTGAATGTTCCATTGCTTGACTGTGGACAATCGCCTTCAAACTTAGCGAAGATGTAACCTGAGTTCCAACTCCAGAACATGCCGTTAGCAACACTCAGAGCGCCTGATTGCGCGCCGCTTACGTTACGGGTGCTATCTACACCTATTGTAAATGTAAGGTCGGTGTAGTCTCCTGTTGGAACGCCAGAGATGGTCAAAAGATTCGAACCGTCAGCTGAAAGGTCAACGAGGTAGTAGCTTTCGGATTGAGTGAAAACACTACCATCCGTTTTCGTGAATTTGATATTTGAAACGTAATACTTAGTCGTATTGAATGTTACGTTTTCTCCCGCAGCTGTTGTGTATTCAGTGCCTAGTGCAAATTCTAGGTCATTGAACATGTGTTCCATTTCTAAAGTAACACTGCCGGTAGTAACAGTTGGCGTAGGGGTGGTAGTTTCTTCTTCGTCTTTTTTGCAAGAAGAAATAGTTGCTAGAGCAAACAAGCTCATAGCAAAGAAAAATGCTTTGTTCATTGTGAAATAATATGAGAAATTATAAAGTAGTAAGTAATAGGTTGTAGGTGATAGGTAGTAGGTAATAGGTTGTGAGTAAAAATTACTTCAACCTTCATACATCACACTTCAAACTTAGTACTTCACACAACTGGTGGGCGATCTAGGGCGCCGTTCTCATATTTTGATAGCAAAGTGTTTTTAAAAGAAGGGTATTCTTTTTCGATAACTATCATACCGAATGAACATTCGGTTTTTTCGGAAGGGATAAAGTTACTTATCTCCAATTTTGACAATTGAGGGATGTTGTGTTCGGCATCTGACATGGCTTTGTTTGCCTCATTCAGTTGTTTGCCGAGGGCACATTTACCATTACACTCGAGCATGGGAATATCTTTGTTTTCGCAAAGTACTTCCGCGTAATACGTGTAATTGGTGATGTAATTAACGATCATACCTGTTTTCACAAGCACTGGTCCCGCCAGGATTATGAGTAGTATGATGGATAAATACTTTCGCAAATCAATTAGATTGCTGAAACAGAGAATTTGTAGAACTCCATGATTTCGTTGCAAAGCAATTTTTTGCAAGCGTCGTCCACTTTGCTTTCAGCAGCTTTTTGGTCAACAGCTTCCACTTGGAGAGTGATGTGTTTGCCAATGCGAACGCCTTTGATTTCTGGGAGACCAAGGGTGCTCATAGAGTTGGTTACCGCTTTTCCTTGTGGGTCTAGCAACGCCTCTAGTGGCATTACGTCAATTTCAGCTTTGAACTTCATGGTTTTTTATAAAATGAAATACTATAGATACGATTGAGTACAAAAGTAAGGCAATCACTATAGAAATAAAAAGAGATTTATAATGTAAAAAACTGACCAGAATCACTGGCAGCATCAGAATGATAAACGTGTATCTATCCTTATTATCAGCCCATTTGCTCGATGAAAATTTAAAAGCAATCATTCGCACCTTCGAAATCATGATAAGTGATGTGATTGCTAAGAGGGCCAAAATGATAGGATAGCTGGGTAATTCGAAGTTGCCTCCAAAAGAGAATAATTGACCTTCATAAGTAGCAAGCGCAAGAGAAGCCCAGAACATTCCATTCGCGGGAATAGGCATTCCTTTGAATTCTTTGGTTTGATTGGTATCTATATTGAAACGAGCAAGTCGATAGGCCCCACCGGCAGCATTCAAAAAAGCTAGGTATTTCAAGGCATTCAATGATGGTGGAAGTGTTTCTTCCAACATCGTAAAGATCAGAATAGAAGGAGCTACACCAAATGAAACAACGTCGGCAAGAGAGTCGAGTTGTTTTCCCAACTCACCATCTGCTTTCACAGCGCGAGCCACGGCCCCGTCAAGTAGGTCGAGAAACGCAGCGAGCAAAATAAAAAGTCCCACGCTGCTTTCATAGCCACCACGAGAGGCCAACAAACAAGCAACCCCACCAAAGGTGAGGTTGCCCAATGTCAATATATTCGGTAAGAATTTCAAAATGCTATTAGCTATAGGCTATTGGCTTTAAGCCTTAAGCCATTTAAAACCTATTACTTACTACCAACCACCAACTACCTGTTACTAGTAACCAGTAGTCAGTAACCAGTAACCAGTTAGAGCGTTTGCTTCACTTCCACTTCTTCGAATGCTTCAATTTGGTCACCCACTTGAAGGTCATTGAATTTGTCGATGTTAAGACCGCACTCGTAACCTTTTGCAACTTCTTTCACGTCGTCTTTGAAACGTTTCAACGAGCCGAGAAGACCACTGTAGATTACGATACCATCGCGTATAAGACGAATCTTGTTGTTGCGAGTGATTTTTCCGTCGAGCATGAAGCAACCTGCCACTGTTCCGACTTTCGTAATCTTGAATACATCGCGGATCTCTGCAGTACCGGTGATTTGCTCCTCGATTTTTGCAGACAACATACCTTCCATCGCTTCTTTGATTTCTTCGATAGCTTTGTAGATAACGCTGTATAGTTTGATCTGAATCTCTTCGTTTTCTGCGATTTTACGCGCACTGCTGCTTGGTCGTACTTGGAATCCGACAATGATCGCGTCTGATGCAGAAGCGAGCAATACGTCTGATTCGGAGATTTGTCCAACACCTTTGTGAATGATACGTACTTGGATTTTCTCTGTAGAAAGCTTTTGCAATGAATCCACCAATGCTTCCACTGATCCATCCACGTCACCTTTAACGATAAGGTTAAGTTCTTTGAAGTCTCCAAGAGCGATACGACGACCGATCTCTTCGATTGTAAGGTGTTTCTTCGTACGAACACTTTGCTCACGTTGCAATTGTTGACGTTTAGTAGCGATGTTACGCGCTTCTTTTTCGTCTTCAAATACGTTGAACTTGTCACCTGCATTTGGAGCACCTTCGAAACCGAGAAGTGACACTGGAGTTGCAGGACCAGCTTCAGTTATTTTTTGTCCACGTTCGTTGAACATCGCCTTTACACGACCGCTGTATTGACCAGCGAGGATTGGATCACCTACGCGAAGTGTTCCACCTTCAACGAGTAGGGTAGCAACATAACCACGGCCTTTATCAAGCGATGATTCGATTACAGTTCCTACTGCACGTTTTTTAGGATTAGCTTTTCTATCTAGAAGTTCTGCTTCAAGAAGCACTTTTTCTAGAAGTTTGTCGATGTTAAGACCTTTTTTCGCAGCAACCT
>JBJOKO010000175.1:0-5942 GCA_046046035.1 Bacteroidota bacterium
TTACACTATCACTGATGCTTGTCAAAACACTTCTTATGCTCAACAAATCATCACTTTGATCGACGTTGTTGATCCTATCGCTGAAGTTCTTCCTGAGAACTTGACTATCGAGTGTGGTTCTGAAGTTCCTGGTTTCATTCCATCATGGTCTGACAACTGCGACGATGAACTTGAGTTGTCTGCTATCAGCAGCATCTCAATGGATGGTTGCAACGAAATCATCAGCCGTTCATGGACAGCGGTTGACAACTGTGGTAATTCAACTACGATCAACCAAATGATCACTATCGTTGATACTACTGCTCCTGAGTTTGAATATGTTCCAGCTGACTACACTGCAGAGTGTTCATCTGAACTTTCTTACGAAATGGCTTACGCTTGGGATATCTGTGATGAAAACGTAACTGTTGAAGTTGCTGAAGAAACTGTTGAAGGTTCTTGCGCTGGTAACTACTCAATCGTACGCACATTCACTGCTACTGATGCTTGTGGTAACACTTCGGTTGAAACACAAACTATCACTGTAGTTGATACAACTGCTCCTGAGTTCACATTCGTTCCTTACGGTGGTGAGTTCTCTTGCGAGAATGGTATCACTTTCGGAATGGCTACTGCAACCGATCTTTGCTCTGATGTAACAGTTACTTTCGAAGATGACTACAGCTACGAGTGTGCAAACACTTACAGTGTTGTTCGTACTTGGACTGCTACTGATGATTGTGGTAACTTCACAACAGCTAATAGCTACTATTCAGTTTACGATTACACAGCACCAACATTTGATGCTGCTGTATCTAACGTAACCGTTCAATGTGCATCTGACATTCCTGCATTCGCTGAATTGACTGCTACTGACAACTGTGGTACTGCTACAGTAACACGTTCAGAAGAAGTTCTTTCTAGCGATGATTGCGGTAATCAAGTGATTGAAGTTTACTACTATGCTATTGATGATTGCGGTAATACAAATTACACTTCATATACTATCACTGTAAACGACAATGTTGAGCCAACTCTAGAAGGTTGTCCTGCTGATGTTGCTATCGCTTGCGACGGAGAACTTCCAGCAATAGCTAACGTGACAGCGTTCGACAATTGTGATAGCGATGTATTGGTAACATTCGAACAGTTCATCGTTGGTGATGCACCAGCTGAAGGATCAATTGCTGATTGTAATTTAATTACTCCAGCTCTTCCTGCAGGCAATCCATGCGGATATTCTACAGCATGGGCTATGGCGATGTTCAACTTGCCAAATGCACATAAGTACTACACTGTTCAAAATGGTGACTTGGTTCAATATCCAAATGGTTCAGTTCACTTGACTGCTGAAATGCACAACACTACTACTCCAGCAAACGGATGGAATGTTGATGTATGGTTCAACAACCAAAAGACTTGGACAGAATGGAGTTCACAAAGCTTCCCAACAGGATTCAAAGCTGACTGCGGCGGTGAAGGTGCTAATCATGAAGATTGGTTGTACTTCATCATGCAAGCTGGTGATGGTGCTGAAATGACTGGATTCGGCGGATATACAGGTTCATCAGTGAACTTGACCCACGCTCCTTCTAGCAACTACTTCGGTTTCCAAATGGGTGACGGTGCAAACAACTACAACGGTGCTGACAATGGCTTCGGTGGTTGGTTCACATACAATGGATACCTACAAATCAATGGTACTCCTTTTGGCAACAACAACGGTAACATCTCAGGTGGTGGTGACTTCGCATTCGAACTCGATTGCTGCCCTGATTACACAGTTGTTCGTCAATGGACTGCTGCTGACTGTTCAGGTAACGTGAGCACTTGCGTTCAAAACATCACATTCGACGGCACTACTACTCCATCAGCTCCTGGTGTGACAATAGAGCCAACTAAAGAAGATGTTGCAAACGTTGGTATCACTCCAAACCCTGCAGTTGATCAAGTGAACTTCAAGTTCACTGCGAGCTTGACTGCAAATGCTACAATTGAAGTTTATGATATGACAGGTAATATCATTGGAACAGTTTACAACGGAAGAGTAGTTTATGGTACTGAGTACACTACTTCATTCGATGTATCAAGACTTCCAAACGGTATCTACTTCGTTAAATACACTAATGGTCTTAAGACCAAAACAGAGAAACTGATTGTTGCCAAATAATCAGTGGTAATAAATGAAAAGAGAAAAGCCGGAGTCAAAGGATTCCGGCTTTTTCTTTTTGGCCTTTGGCCTTTGGCTGTTGGCTGTTGGCTGTAAGCTGTAAGTAATAGGTAGTAAGTAGTAGGTAATTAGTAATTAGTAATTAGTAACCAGTAACCAGTAACCAGTAGTTAGTTGAGGATTAGGTACTGATATGCACTCATCACCATTGTTGTGCCTAGGGTTACGGGTTCATTTGTGAGAGCATTTGTCCATGTGGTATTTGACAATTCTGTAGGGAATGTGTAAGTCACATTGTTATTTCTTGGATTTGCGATGATTAAAATTTCTTCACCGTTGTATGACTTCTTGAAACTTACAATATCACTGTTTGCATAAACTGTTTTTGTTCCGTAACGCGCTGCTTCGGATGTAGAATAGAAGCCCAACATTTCTTGATAATCCAATAGCATGTCTTGATTCGCATTCCAATTGATTGTTGAATTATAAAAAAATGGAACCGTTGCTGATGTCCCCACTTCTTGTCCTGTATAAATAAGTGGAAGACCATCCATGTATGTTGTAATAACTGAAGCTGCAGTAGCTCCAGCTTTTCCATTAAACAATGTCATCGGTGTAGCATTCCATGCCGACTCATCATGATTAGTAGTAAAACGCAATTTTCCTTTTCCTTCTGGTACGTCTGAGTATTCATTTGAACTCGTTGTAAAAATGCTGCTAGGCGCTGATCCATTATACAAGTTGATTAATGAACCATAGAAATTCCATGAATATGTCATATCAAATCCTGCATCATAATGATCGTCTCTATCTCCTTCAGCTAAATAAATCAAATCACGATTTGGAATAGTTTCTAAAGAATCAATTGTTTGCTGCCAAAAATCAAATGGAACACCATCAGCATAATCATATCTAAATCCATCAACATTCGCCTCGTAGACCCAATATTTCATTGCATCAATCATAGCCAAACGCATTTCTGCATTATCAAAATTCAAATCAGCCACGTCATTCCAATTCGTTCCAGGAGGAATAATAATATTTCCATTACCGTCTTGAGAATACCAATTCGGATGACTTGTTATCCATGAATGGTCCCACGAAGTGTGATTGGCCACCCAATCAAGTACCACTGCCATGCCCCTTTCATGCGCTTCAGAAACTAATAGACGAAGAATATTCAAATTTCCAAACTCGGGAGAAACGGCCTTATAGTCCGAAATACAATAAGGTGAGTTCACTGAATTGGTTGTACCAATCGGATAAATAGGCATCAACCAAAGGACATTCACATGTAATTCTTGCAAGGCATCCAAACGTTGTATGACACCCGCCATATCACCACCATTGCTAAATGCACGAAGATTAATTTCATACATAATGATATCCTTTGTCGCTGGCACATTTGGCATTGGAGTGCCATATTGAACATACCCTGTAGGAGTGGTATCAATAGGATCTGTGACTATTGGTGTTTCTTCGCCCTCCTTTTTACAAGACAACGACAACATCGTTATGGAGATTAAAACAAGATTTCGTAAACGCATAAATACAAGCTATTATATGATTCCCAAATGTATCAACTACTTCCAAATTACACCCAAAATTGTTTTCACTCAGTGACTTTCAAAACATAGAACTTTGATTCTCTAGGCATTGAACTCTTCCAAATAACATCCATTCTGTCTATCTTCGTCGAAAACAATCAACCCTATATGAGAAAACTATACATCTCCATTTTTGCCGCACTGGCAATAAACGTTTCCAGCAATGCCCAAGTTCTTGGCATATTAGACCCAACCTTCGGTACAGGCGGCTCATCAATTCTCAGCCCAGTTTCACCAACAAACTTTGATAACGCCCAAGACGTGGTTGTTCAAGCAGATGGTAAATCTGTATTTTGTGGTACTTCTGGTACTTTCATGGATTTCGATATCACTGTAGTGCGTCTTCGTGAGGATGGAGACTTGGATGCCTCATTCGGAACTAATGGAGTTTTCAGTTATGTTAATACACTTGGTTCTGATTTCGCATATGACATTGCATTACTTAACGACGGTAAATTTCTTGTAACCGGCGCTACCTCTTTGAGCATGACCAATACACAATTTGTACTCATGCGTCTAACAGAAAATGGGATACTAGACGAAACTTTTGGAACTGGAGGAGTATTCACTTTTGATCTGGATGCAGGAGAAGATTATTCACGCCAAGTGCTTGTTACAAATGATGGTTATATTATGGTAGGAAGCAGTATGGTTCCAAATATGATGAACAATAGAATTGGTCTTGTAAAATGTGACCTCAATGGCGAACTAGATTCTCAGTTCGGAAGTGAAGGTTTCATGATTCATACTTTCTCCAATGAAGGCGACGTGACGCCAATGGCTGCGGCTATGACATCAACGGGTTTGATATTAATTTCAGGATACTCCAATAATACTGCGACTTTCACAGATCAATTTATGCTAGCCCAATTCACTGCAGCTGGCCAACCCAATGTTTCATATGATGAAGACGGTATTTGGGTAGATGGATTTGCTGGAAGATTCTATGATGTAGAAATTTTCGGAAATAGTTTCTACGTATGCGGCAACACCAGTGGAGCGAGCAACAATTTTATAATTCGTGCTTATGGCTTTGATGGTGGAGCTGATTCAGCATTCGGAGACAATGGCGAAGTTCTTTATGCATTTTCTGGTGGTGATGTATTCTATGATATGACTATCGAAGGTTCAGGAAATATCCTAGCGTGCGGCACAACAGGAGATTTCTTTACACGTGATATCTACATTGCTTCATTTACTAATAACGGATCCCCAATTACTTCTTGGGGAACAAATGCAGGTTATACAACAACCAATCTTGGCGATGCTTTCGAAGAAGCTTATGCAATTCAAGAGGCTCCTTCAGCAAAATTTGTAATCGCGGGATTCACGAGCCAACCAAATGGCAACGACTTTGCTGTTTGCAGATATCACAACAATTTAGATTTAGTGGCCGTAAACGGCTGCACCAATGGTCAAGCTTGCAACTATAATGTTGACGCTAACATCGACGATGCTTCTTGTTTCTTCATTGGAGATCCATGCGACGATTCAAATCCTGACACTGTTGATGATGTTTACAACGAAAACTGCGAATGTCAAGGCGGCGTTGGAATCACTGAGATTTCAAACATTTCTGAAATCAAACTTTTCCCTAATCCTACACAAGACATCTTGAACATTCAATTCTCTAGCGTGCAAGGCAAATACACCGAAGTAACAATTCTCGATGTAACTGGAAGAATTGTTCAACAAGAAAAACTTCTTATCGGAACAGGAGTAAACACTTCAAGGATTAATGTATCTAACCTCTCAAATGGTTTGTATTCTCTAGTAATAGAAAACACCTCGATTGTTTTTGAGAAAAAATAAAACTGGTTACTGGATACTAGTTACTGGTTACTAGTTACTGGTTACTAGTTACTGGTTACTAGTTACTGGTTACTAGTTACTGGTTACTAGATACTAGTAGTAAGTAGTAAGAATTTAAAAAAAAGTCGGAAGTAAAAACTTCCGACTTTTTTATTTCCTTGTAATTAGTACTCAGTAACTAGTAACCAGTATTCAGTAACCAGTAACCGGTTATCGCAGCATCAACGCTGGTTTCATCACTGATTGTTTATCGGTATTCAACTTGAAGAAGAACATTCCATTTTCGATACCAGTGTTTGGATGATTGATTGTGTATTTGGTATTCGCGCTTGCTTGACCACTATAAATCACATCAATTATTTGTCCGTATGAAT
>JBJOKO010000176.1:0-5914 GCA_046046035.1 Bacteroidota bacterium
AACGCGATGTACACCGCATGAACTTAACAAGCCGTGATTTGATTAAAGACCCATACTACCAGCTTCAATCTGGTGATATTATTTATGTCGAGCCTAATAAAGCCCGACTAAACACCACAAGCACTTTCTTTCAGATTTGGCCAACGGTGGCAAGTGCTGTGACACTCATCATACTCGCCGTCAACCTTAGCAACTAACTTTCGTCTCCACCCATGATAGACCAAAAAGTCGAAAACAACGAACAGGAATTAGAAAGCAATTTCAACATTGCAGAAACCCTTCGTGAGGTCTTCTTCCCTTATTGGCCACTTTTCTTGCTCAGCATCATCTTTGCCGCTTGCCTTGGATTTGTCTATTTAAAATTCACAAATCCTACCTACCAAGTTCAGGCGAAAATTCTTGTAAAAGACAATCGAAAGCTCGGAATGGCCAGCAACGACGAGGTTCTTGAGCAACTCAACTTATTTAGTGGCAATAAAGTAATCGAAAACGAACTAGAGATAATCAAGTCGCGCTTGATCCTCAATGACGTTTCAAAGACATTGAACAATCGCGTTAAATGGTACCGCGAAAGAAGAACACTCGATGTATTGATGGACTTCGATTTTCCAGTAAAACTTATTCCTCAATTCGACGAACCATTCCAAGGAACAAATCCCATGTTGGCAAAGTTTGACTTGCCCAACAAGACAATGTTCCTAGATAATCAAGCAATTCCGCTAGAAGACAGCACCTATATCAGTCTTGGAAATCGACAAACTTTTTTATTGAAGGTGAATTTCCCTCGACTAGAAAAATGGAAGAAAAACACATTCGTTGTTCAGGTTAGTAATACAGATGATGCAGTTGCAGAAATCATCAGCTCTCTTAAGGTTGCTGCCAATAACAAACAAAATTCTATCATCGACTTATCTGTTGTAAGTAGCAATCACCGCCGTGCAATAGCAACACTTAATCAGATAATTAGCACTTACTCCTCTTCATCAATTGAAGACAAAAAGCAGCTTGCTCAAAATACTCTCGACTTTATTGAAGAACGTCTCTATTTGCTGACACTCCAATTGGACAGCGTTGAAAAGGATGTAGAGATTTTCAAAACAAAAAACCATATCGTTAACCTCAGCGAACAAAGCCGACTATTTCTTGAGTCTGTCAAATCGCAAGATCAACGCTTAAGTGAAATAAAAATCAAGCTCTCGGTGCTTGATGAACTTGATAGTTATCTTAAAGGGAAAGGAAATAATCCTGGAACCGTTCCGTCACTTATCAATTTTGAAGACCCTATTCTGAGCAATTTGTTGAACAAGTTGTACGAGATGGAACTGCAGCTGCAGCGCAGCAGACGCACGTTAGGACAAAAAGACCAAACTATACTCTCCATAGAAGAGGACATCGCCAGTTTAAAGGCGTCTATTCTTGAAAACACGATTAACCTCCGTTCCAACTTGCTCGCGTCAGAAAGAGATCTAAATGCAGATCTCGCTGAAAAATTAAAAGAACTCGATCAAACACCGAGTAAAGAAAGAGCGTTGATCGAGATTAGCAGACAGCAAGAAATCAAAAATGAAATCTATGCCTTCCTGCTTCAAAAAAGAGAAGAGGCTGCAATTTCGCTCGCATCAACCATCGCTGATATTCGTGTACTAGAATATGCTCAAGGCTCGTCCTCACCTATTTCCCCAAGGAAAAATCAGATCTACCTAATCTCGATGATTCTGGGATTCCTTCTTCCACTTGCTTTCATCTATTTCAAAGAACAATTCAACAAGAAAATTCAGTTCACGAAGGAATTGAGCAAACGCACTGATATACCAGTGATTGCAGAGTTGAAATTCGAAGATAAAGACAGTGAAGATGAAATTCTGATTTCCGAAAAAGGACGATCCCAGATTGCAGAATCTATTCGTTCAATTCGAACAAAGCTCAGTTATTTCATGGCTATGAACAACAATAGCACGGCCATATTCATTGGTTCGAGTATCGCAGGTGAAGGAAAAACTTTCCTCACAGTAAACCTTGCTCGTTCATTCAGTTTGATGGGAAAGAAGACCGTGATTCTTGGAGCCGACCTTCGCAAACCAAGACTGTCAAATATTTTCACAACAGAAACGAAAACAGGTCTTTCGAACTATTTGGCAGGATTCTCGGAAATGAATGATATCATTTACGACACCGGATTCGACAATCTAAGTTTTGTTCCTAGCGGGCCAGTGCCTCCAAACCCTTCAGAGCTTCTCAATACACCGCGATTGAAAGAGCTTATTGACGAATTGAAAAAACGCTTTGATATCGTGCTCATAGACACTGCTCCAATTGGACTAGTGACAGATGCAGAAATTCTTGCAGCACATACTGATATCAACATCTTCGTAGTGCGACATAACCTCACGCCTAAAGTTGTTTTCGATATTGTAATTGGAAAAATAAATCGCAAGCTATATCGCAATTGCGTAATTGTTTTCAATGGCATTAAACCTAGAGGTGTAGCCGCATTTGGACGAGGTGGTTATGGATATGGTTACGGTTATGGATATGGCTACGGATACGGATATGGGTATGGATACGGAGACACTTATGGTGACTATGATGATGAAATAGTGCCAACCAATAAAACCTCCAAAAAAGGAAAAAAATCATTCTTCAAAAATCCATTCAGAAAGAAAAAACACTAAGCATGAACTTACTCAAGGGCGAAAAAATACTAGTGACAGGCGGAGCAGGATTCATAGGTTCAAACTTGTGTGAATACCTCTTGTCTATTGACGTTGACGTAGTCTGTCTTGACAATTTCGCAACAGGTCGAAGAGAAAATCTTACGTCTTTTCTAGACAACCCAAAATTCACATTAATCGAAGGCGACATATGTGATCCAGAGGTTTGCAAATCTGCAATGAACGGTATCTCGCGAGTTCTGCACCAAGCAGCGCTTGGATCAGTTCCGCGTTCAATCAATAATCCTCTTGCTACACATTTAACGAATACTACTGGTTTTTTGAATGTTCTTATTGCCGCCAGGGATGCGGGTGTTAAACGTTTTGTTTACGCAGCAAGTTCTTCTACATACGGCGATTCTGTAGCATTTCCGAAAGTAGAAGAAGTCATCGGAAAACCGCTCTCACCCTATGCCGTAACGAAGTTGGTCAACGAATTATATGCAGATGTTTTTCACAAAACATACGGAATCAATTGCATCGGACTTAGGTACTTCAATGTGTTTGGAAGACGCCAAGATCCCAATGGTGCATACGCTGCGGTAATACCGAAATTCGTGATGCAATTCATGAATTATGAAAGCCCTGTAATAAATGGCGATGGAGAATTTTCGCGCGACTTTACTTATATCGACAACGTAATTCAAGCCAACATGTTGGCATTGACTACCGAAAACGAAGAGGCATTCAACCAAGTGTACAATGTGGCTTTCGGACACAGAACAACACTCAAAGAGATGACGAGCGAACTACAAACAATTCTGTCACAGTTCGATCCTCAAATTGCTGATGTTCAAATAACC
The DNA here is from genome assembly GCA_046046035.1 of Bacteroidota bacterium. Taxonomy (GTDB): domain Bacteria; phylum Bacteroidota; class Bacteroidia; order Flavobacteriales_D; family Sanyastnellaceae; genus JAIXWP01. The sequence goes on from JBJOKO010000176.1 coordinate 3,515, forward strand.
TACGGAAGTCCTCGCCCTGGTGACATTCCACATTCGTTGGCTTCTATTGACAAAGCAAAAAGACTTTTGAATTACAACCCAGAATTCGACTTTAAAACAGGCTTAGAAATCGCCACAAAGTGGTATTTCGAAAACCTACATGTGTATGTCAATTCTTAAAATGGTTTATGGATATTCTCAAACTCATAGGTCGCAAATCAGCATTATTTGCCGGTGATATCAATTCTCATGAATACGAATTGAAACAGGCAATCAATGCGTCTTCATTCCTGGTTATAGGCGGCGCCGGATCTATCGGTCAAGCAGTAACAAAAGAAATTTTTAAGCGCAATCCTGCCACGCTGCATGTGATCGATATTAGTGAAAACAATCTTGTAGAAACAGTACGCGACATTAGAAGCAGCCTCGGATATATTGAAGGTGACTTCCAGACATTCGCTCTAGACGCGGGTTCTATCGAATACGATGCGTTTATAAAACAAGCGGGTAAATATGATTATGTGTTAAATCTATCTGCACTCAAGCATGTAAGAAGTGAAAAAGATCCTTTCACAATGATGCGCATGATTGATGTAAATATTTTCAATACAGTAAAGACGATACAACAATCGCGTGAAAAAGGCACGAAAAAATACTTCTGCGTTTCTACCGATAAAGCTGCAAACCCCGTAAATATGATGGGTGCTTCCAAACGTATTATGGAAATGTTCCTAATGCGAGAAAGTCAATCCCTGCCTATATCCACAGCGCGTTTTGCGAACGTTGCATTTTCCGATGGTTCACTACTCCATGGCTTTAATCAACGTATTCAAAAACGTCAACCCATAGTAGCTCCGAATGATGTAAAGCGTTATTTCGTAACTCCTCAAGAAAGCGGCGAACTCTGCTTGATGTCATGCATTTTTGGAGAAAATAGAGACGTCTTCTTTCCAAAACTAAGTGCTGATTTACATCTAATCACATTCGCAGAAATTGCAATAAAATATCTTGCGGAGCTCGGTTATGAAGCATACGAATGTTCTTCCGAAGAAGAAGCGAGGGAGCTAGTAAAAACACTTCCTGACTCGCGCAAATGGCCGTGCTACTTCACTTCTAGCGACACCACAGGGGAAAAAGATTTTGAAGAGTTCTTCACAGAAAATGAAATCGTAGACACATCTACATTCCAAAATATTGGTGTAATAAAAAATGAACTTCAATTCGACAATGCACTTTTCACACATTTTGAAAATAGTATTGCCGCAATGAAAAACAATCGTTCATGGACCAAAGAACAACTAGTTGATTTGTTTCATGATATGATTCCAGACTTCAATCACAAAGAGACCGGTAAGTATCTCGATTCAAAAATGTAACCCATGGAGAAATATAGAGAAACGGTCGATTTTATTAAACAGCTTTATCCAAATCAAAGCTTTATTCCGCTCCATGAACCGCGTTTCATCGGCAAAGAACGAGAGTACGTGATGGATGCGATTGATTCCACGTTTGTTTCTTCTGTAGGTCGATACGTCGATCTCTTTGAAGACAAAATAAAAGAATACACAGGCGCTAAACATGCCATCGCAGTAGTGAATGGAACCGCAGCACTCCACATGAGTCTAATGCTCGCGGGAGTGAAACGTGATGAAATCGTAATCACTCAAGCGTTAAGCTTTATTGCTACTTGCAACGCTATAAGTTATGTCGGAGCAGTACCAGCATTCGTTGATGTAGATAAAAACCGTCTCGGTATGTCGGCATTTGCGTTAGAAGAATTTTTTCTTCTAAATGTAAAAATGATTGATGGCCAAGCTATTCACACACCCTCAGGAAAGCGCGTCGCTGCTTGCGTTCCAATGCATACATTCGGATTTCCAACTGCAATTGATCGCATAGTAGAACTTTGCACCCAGTACAACATTCCAGTTGTTGAAGATGCCGCTGAATCACTTGGTTCAATCTATAAAAATCAGCATACGGGAACTTTTGGCTTATTAGGCACATATAGTTTCAATGGAAATAAAACCATCACATGCGGTGGTGGTGGAATGATTGTCACCAACGACGAAAAAATAGCAAAACTCGCAAAACACCTGACCACACAAGCAAAGGTGCCACACAAATGGGATTTTGTACACGATCATATCGGCTACAATTACCGTTGTCCAAATTTGAACGCCGCACTAGCTGTCGCGCAAATAGAACAGCTCGAAAAATTTATAGAAAATAAAAGAAAAACCGCTCAAGAATATGAGCAGTTTTTCAAAGAAAAAAATATCCAATTTTTAACAGAGCCTGCTGCATCTCGCTCCAATTACTGGTTGAATGCAGTTTTACTTGACTCAAAAGAAGAACGCGATGCATTTCTCACATTCACCAATGAGAATGGAGTAATGACACGTCCCGCTTGGCGCCTTA
>JBJOKO010000177.1:0-5900 GCA_046046035.1 Bacteroidota bacterium
TGTTTTTTTAAACTCTAGAATGACAAACCAATTCCCACATATAGGGCTTCCGGAAATCCAATCCCTGTTCTGAATAGAAATGGGCTATTTGGTTTTTGAATTCGATATCCTGCCAGAATTGAAGGCCAAACCATATCATATTTATAATAGTATGTTATCCCAATACTAGTTTCGAAATGATGCTTTTTGATTCCTGTTAGAATGCCGGTGCGTGCTACAAAATAATCGCCACGACCGGCCCATTCAGCATACCCTCCGTATCCCACCTTTACTAGCGGCGATATGTTTCTTTTTTCAAAAGGTTTGAAAATAATCCGTTCGTAATATCCCGTAGCAGTGAGATACAGTCCGCCTATTCCAAGATTGCCGTAAATACTATTGGTTTTCCATTTGATGTCATTTGCGTTTGCATCTTGCGCTTTGGAATACATTCCCAACAGAATCAGCAAACATGTCAATGTCAAGTTGATCAAAGTTTTCATGGGGTCTAGTAATTTGCAATAAAATTATGAAATCTATTCCCTTCAAATTTATGTATTCCACCATTCTCACATGCTGCTATTAGATTGCCGAAATTATCCAACAAAATGAAGGGGACAGAATTAGTGCTTAAGCCATTTTCTGTTGTGAAATTGGTGAGATTGGTTCCGTCGAAGCGCCACACACCTGAGTCGATGGTGCCGATCCAAAGATTGCCCGTATTGTCTTCAGCTATTGTCCATACACGAGCAAGTGTTCCGATCATATCGGTGACCATGCCTGTGCGAATAAAATCTTTGTTTTCTAATCCTTTCTCAGCGGTAATGTTTTTTATTTTATCTCCATCAAGTCGAAATAACCCTGAGCCATTATTTCCAAACCACATTTTGCCTTTTTTATCTTGATAGATAGCTCGAATTGCGCAACATTCAAGTCCGTTGCCTCTGTAGTTTTTAAATTCTTTTCCATCGTATCGATATGCTCCTTTAGCTGCTGTTCCGAGCCAGATACCACCTTCTTTATCTTGTGTGATGGCATAAACTTCATAGGGGAATGGATTGAAATCCTTTGATTTGTTTTTCAGTTCTTCGTCTTCTTTGTCAAGCGGAATCGCTAGGTATTCTAATTTTAAATAATCATACTTATAAACTCCACCTGCTGTAACAAACCATAAATTTCCATTCTTGTCTTTAATGCTTGAAAAGCCTAAGGCGGAGCCGTTGTTTATTTTCTTTGTGAATATGGTTTGGTCAACAAAATTCTTTCCATCGAAGTAACAGATACCATCACCGGTTGCGAACCAAATGTTTCCGTTTTTATCTTCTTGAATTGATCGAACATGATTGTTACAAAGACCATTTTTTTCTTCGTAGTGAGCGAAATTTTTTCCATCGAATTTGTACGCCCCGTCGCCATCTGTTGCGAACCAGTAGTTTTGGTTTTTATCCTGAAGAATCCAGCGGTGACGATTCGATGAAAGAGATACCTCTCCATCCATTTTATTTATGGAGAAAGATTTTGTGCCGACTTTTTTTTCAGTGATAGAAGGCTTTTCGTTAGAAGTGCAGTTAGTGAAAAAGGAAGCTATTACTAAGACTAGTGAAAGGTGAATTTTTAGGCAGAGTTTCTTGATCATTTTCAAACATACTCTAATAGGGATCATTCTAAAGCCAATGAAAGGTTAAATGTTTTTTTATGATTTTATTTCTACCAATTTTCCTTCAGTGTCTCCTTTTGTACGACCCCATTTTGCAATGGCTTCAACAACAGGGATAATGGATTTGCCTTCTTCAGTGAATTCATATTCTACACGTGGCGGAACTTCTGCATACACGTTTCTCTTTATGATTCCATCTTCCTCCAATGACTTGAGCTGAATAGAAAGCATCTTGTCAGTTATATCTGGAATATGTGCTTTTAATTCACTAAAACGTTTTTTGTCTTTGCGCAAATACCAAAGCACTACTGGTTTCCATTTACCTCCGATGTAGCGCATGGTGATGTCTAATGCGCAGTGAAAGTCTTCATTGCGCAAACGGTACTTATATTTTTTTCCTTCTATAATCATTGTAAAGTCTGATGCTTTCGTTTTTGATAGTGACTTTCAAGTTGGTTATGTTGTAGGTTGCTACAACATCAAAAATATACTTTTGATAGTATATATCAATATTAAAGTTTATGAGGATAGCAATTCTTGGAACAGGTTCTGTGGGTCGCACTATAGCAGGCAAGCTTAGTGAACTCGGAAATACGGTGGTAATTGGAACAAGAGATATTGAGAAAACAAAGGAAAAGGTTGCCTTTTTAGAATGGCAAAATGCTTTTCCAAAGGTGGCTTTGAATACTTTTTCCGCAGCTGCTTCAGGATCTCAATTTATTTTCAATTGTACAAATGGCATGTCTTCAATTGAGGCCTTGACTTTAGCTGGAGCGGAAAATATGAAAGGAAAAATTTTAATTGATGTATCCAATCCGTTGGACTTTAGTAAAGGAATGCCCCCAACGCTATCTGTTGTGAATGATGATTCATTAGGCGAACAGATTCAACGTGCTTTTCCTGAAGTTAAAGTGGTAAAAGCTTTGAATACGCTAACAGCAAGTTTGATGGTGAATCCTCTCAAACTGCAGGGTGATCATAATCTGTTCGTATGTGGTGATCACGCCAATGCGAAATCTCGAGTGATCGAAATATTCAACTCTTTTGGTTGGAGAGGAGATCAGATAATTGATTTAGGAGGAATTACGAATGCTAGAGGGACAGAAATGGTTCTTCCATTATGGATTAGACTTTGGGGGGCTTTAGGCACGCCAGAATTCAATTTTCACATTCAACGAAACCAGAGTGTCTCGTAAATGTTATTCCCCAAAAGTGAGAAGGTTGTTGTCAGGATCCAGAAGAGAGAATTCTTTGACACCCCATGGTTTTGATTCCAGTTTACCATTAGGATGAATTGCGACATTTTTATCTATTAAAGCTTGATATACCACTTCGATATTTTTAGTCCTGAAATAAACTTGACCATAATTCTCCAAGGGGTTGAGATTTTTGAATTCAAAAAAGTGAATTTGAATATTGTCTTTTTCTAGCATCAAATAGCCGTCGAAATTCACACTTCCAAAAGGGCTGAAACCAAGTTGCTCTGTGTAAAACAATAGAGTCGCTTGTTTATTACGCATCGGTAGTTTTGGGTGAACGGCTATAATCATTTTCTTATATATCAATTTTATATTCAGATTTCAATAACGAAAACAATATTGAGTTTTCAAATTTGCTTTCTGAAATATTGAAATGCTCTCTTAGCACACCTTCTTTCGTGAAATTAAATTTCGAAATAATTTTCAATGAGGGAATATTGTCTTCAGCTACTAGGGCCTCTATTCTGTTTAGTTTTAAATCTCGAAACCCGAAATTGATAATGCTTTCCACGGCTTCACTCATGAATCCTTTTTGTTTGAACTCAGGGATTTCAATTGAATATCCAATTTCAGCTCTGCTATGATCGGCGTTCCAATTGTGAAGTCCGCATCTTCCGAAAATAGTTTGTGTTTCTTTTTCTATAAGTTGAAAAAGAACGAAACTTCTGTTGTAGGTCGCATAACCTTTTTTCTGTTTGCTTTCTTCTTTTTGAAATTCTTCATCAGAACGATGACCTAGCAATTTTTTTATTTCCTCTTTTGGAAGTTGTTCGAATATGAAAGTCATGTCCTCCGGCGTAAAGCCTTTGAGAACTAATCTAGATGTTTCTAAAATTATCGGTTCAATCATCGTCATTTCTCCATTTCCCCTCTTTCTCTCTTTCTCTCTTTCCCTCTTTCAATTCTCATTCAATCCCACAAACATATACCTCAATAACTTTCAAAGCTTGCGCTGCAGAACAACCTGAGAAGCCTACTAAATCGGTATAGGTGATTTGCTTTTTATATTCTTGTAAATACACTTCTGAAAGGGGCTTGTAGCTCCAATGCCATTTCTCTTCTTCATATCCTGTTCTTCCATTTGATTTGGAAGTATATGTTTGATAGAAGCCATAAGTAGCGGCATTCTTCACCAGCCACTCGTACATTTTTTTACCCTCACCAGAAGCGAAGTATGAATTCTCCAAAGAGTTCATATCGATATCAGTTCCCCAATGGTGTCGGGACGTGCCGGGCATGCTGCTATACTTCATAATATCTGAAGCCTTTTCTACGTCTGTTTTTCCTTTGTACTGTGGACGCAACCATTTCTTTTCCCAAATGGCTTTTTGAGCATCGAAATTACGTGTAGCGCTGATGATTGTGAGTTTTACACCATCCTTCAAAGCTGCATCATACATTTTTGTAAAGCTCTCATAGGTAGCCTTGCGCAAATAGATATTTGCTTTGGTGGTATGCACAGATTTGATCAAAGCGAAATCTGTGTGCTTCGCTGGATTTATTTTCCCAAGCAATTCATCTTTGGTAATAGTTTGACCAAAGGTGAAAAGGATGAAAAAAGAAAAAGCCAGTGAAAGCACTGACTTTTTCATATTTATTCTTGATAGATTCATGTCAAAATCAATGTATGCCTTTTGATGCCAAATATCGTTCCGCATCTAATGCTGCCATGCAACCTGTGCCCGCAGCAGTGATCGCTTGACGATAAGTTTTATCTGCCGCATCACCTGCCACAAATACACCTTCAACATTTGTTTTAGAAGAACCTGGTACATTCAAAATATATCCAGTCTCGTCCATATCGATGAATGGTTTGAATACGTCGGTATTTGGTTTGTGACCAATTGCAACGAAGAAACCAGTGATGTCAACTTTTCTCTCTACGCCGTCAGTATTAACGAAAATAGCACCTTCAACACCTTGGTCGCCCAAGATTTCTTTTGTGCTTGTGTTCCATAATACTTCGATGTTCGGAGTATCCATAACACGGTGCTGCATAGCTTTAGAAGCACGCATTTTGTCGCTTCTAACAATCATATAAACTTTTTTACAAAGCTTAGCAAGGTATGTTGCTTCCTCAGCAGCAGTATCTCCTGCACCAACGATAGCAACATCTTGATTGCGATAGAAGAAACCATCACAAACAGCGCAAGCACTAACGCCACCGCCCATCTCACGAAGGCGAGTTTCACTTGGAAGTCCAAGCCATTTTGCAGAAGCACCGGTAGAAATAATAACCGCATCAGCAGAAACAGTGTGTTTTCCGTTGTCTATTTCTACATAATGCTTTGGGCCAGAGAAATCCACTTTCGTGATAAATCCAGTTCTGATATCTGTTTCGAATCTTTTAGCTTGATTCATCAAATCTTCCATCATTTTTGGACCGTTCACTCCATCTGGATAGCCAGGGAAGTTGTCTACTTCAGTAGTGTCCATCAATTGTCCACCTGGTTGCATACCTTGATACATAACAGGTTTCATGTCAGCGCGAGCTGCATAGATTGCTGCAGTGTAACCTGCAGGACCGCTGCCTACGATGAGGCATTTTACATGTTCTTTTGCTTCGTTCATTTCTTAATCTTTATAAGCTGCGGCAAATATACCGTATGCCGTTAATTCGTTTGTGTGATGAAAGTTGCCTTTCGTGTATTCTTAAATTCTAGAAATTAAAATTTGTTCTCCAATCCCATAGAAATTTTCAAGAATTCATCCCAAAGGATATCCTCTGGTGGAGGGGCTACAATGGTAATGAGATTCTTCTTAACGGGGTGAATAAACTCAATTTTTCGCGCATGCAAATGAATGCTAGCATTCTCATTGGTTCTGCGACTTCCGTATTTAATATCGCCTTTAATTGGACACCCAAGACTTGCTAGGGTAGCGCGAATTTGGTGGTGACGACCTGTTTTAGGATACACTTCGATGAAGTTGTAATTGTCGCCAGTGCCAATCATTTTATAACTCAGTTCAGACTCTTTGCGATTGCCTGCAGGTTCGTTGAAGGT
>JBJOKO010000178.1:0-5883 GCA_046046035.1 Bacteroidota bacterium
AAAGTATGTTTCATGGTCGTATTTATTCAGATGGTGAAATAGACTATATCTATTTTCAAAACAAACCAAAAAACGCCTACACATTCGATCCTCGCGCAATTGCAGTAGATGGAAACGGCGAAGTCCATGTGGTAGGAACTTACAACGATACATTAAACCTAGCTGGAACTTCATTGCCCGCAGGATATCATAATCCTCAAGGATTCCATAGTCTTTGGAAAGATGGAGAAGCAATCGAGTTGCAACAGATTGGACAAAACGACGAGCACTTTTTTCATTCTTGGCTATTCGAAGCAAACAATCTAACTTATGCTGGTGCAGCTGAGTATTATGGTGAAAAAGGAAAACTCTTTCAAGGTTCCAAGAAAATCGGGCTTCCTGCTAAAGACCATGGAGGCTCCGTTGTAATCTATGGTGGATCTATTATTCCGAAACCAAAAGACGAAGACAATCCAATTGCTTCCAAAGAACAAAAAGAGCAAAATCAAATCAATTATCTAAAGCCTTTGATGACGTGCTTGCCGGAAAGTGAGTTAGAAAATTCTCTGCCTAATGAATGGATTCCACTTGATGAAATATTGACGAGTGAAGTCGCACCAGAGATTTCTAATACAAACTATACGGAACTAAATGTATCGGACTCTACTCAAACATTCACCGAAGAAATACCATGCAATCTTGTAACGATAACGATGGAAGCAAGTGTGCACCCGAATCCAACAAGAAATGAGTTGAACATTAAAATACTTGGAGCATCGGGACAATTAAACTTAGAAATACGATCAGCCAAAGGTCAATTGATTCACAAACAAACTATCTTGGAAGCCAATAGCGAAGAGCTCATTCAAATGGATGTTTCATCGATAGCTTCGGGGCAATACTTGGTGCTTATTTCAACACCAACGCACCAAAAAATCCTACGCTTCACCGTCGCCAAATAACACCCCACGACCCCAAGCCCCCACGAACTCCCGACCCCACGAACCCACGAACTCACGAACCCACGAACTTCTCAATCAAAGATCTCCGGATAATCCGAAATAAAATTTCGCACTCCCAAACCGAACAAACGTTCGGCTTCTGCTTTTTCATTAACAGTCCAAGTGCTTAACACTATTCCCAATTCCGCACAGTCATTCACTATCGTCTCGTCGATCATTTCATAGTGCGGAGAATACCCCTCAGGAATGAATTGTAGGTACTCGCAAATGGCATCGATGTCCATTTCTTTATTATCATTCAAAGCGACAAGAGGAATTTCAACATTTTTCTTATCCAATTCCTTCAAGATGCGAAGGTCAAAACTTTGAATAATCACAGGCCACTGTTCGTCTAGGCGATCAATTGTCTTAACTATAATGTCGGCGTATTTCTTTGGATCAGGATGAAAAATTCCATCACCATTTGCTGTACTTTTTATTTCAATAGTCAAAGTAGGAAATGCGTCGCCAATTTCTTTGTGTAGTTCATTTACAAATTCTACCAAAGGAAGTTTATGACATTTAACTTTCTTCTGATTTGGAAACTTTGCATAGGGCAATGTTCCGAATGAATACTTCTTGATCTCAGAAGCTTTCATTTTATACAAATTGAGTTGCCCCTCTTCAGCTTCGCTGATCTCACTTCCATCAGGTTTTAGACACATCGAATGATCCATATATGGCTCATGCGACACAATCAATTCCCCATCGGAAGAAACAACCACATCAATCTCAAGAGCATCAACTCCCAAATCCAAGGCATGTTTGCAAGCGATTACTGAATTCTCTGGAAAATGTCCACGAGAACCGCGGTGTCCTTGGACAACCAATTCAACTCTATTCACAAGAAATTATTTAATGTTCTTTGCAAGAAACGCTTGCACTTCACGAATGCCTTTAGGCTTCAATACGATTTTACCAGTGCTATCAACGAGGTAGAAAGCGGGAGTTTTAGTAACTCTATAATCTTTCGCCACTTTACTTTCCCACAATTTCATTCCACATACGTTAGGGAACGTGAATCCTCTTTCCTTTACTGCTTGTTCCCACGCTTGACTCACATTATCCACGCTCACACCAAGAATTTCAAATCCTTTCGAATGCCATTGGTCGTAAGCAGCTTTTACTTCAGGAGCTTCACCTTTGCAGTGCTCGCACCAGCTGCTCCAGAACATCACCAATGTGTATTTATTCTTAGCCGCTAATTTGTATAGGTCTACTTGAGAATTATCCAAAGCACTCATTTGAATATTCGGAGGCGTGTTGCCTACACTCAACTTTTGAATACTCTCTGCTGTGCTCTTGATGATGTTGCTCAAATCCGCATCACCACATGAGTCGCCGTTTACATAATTATCGATTATAAACGTGCAGATATTTTCCATTCCACTTTCGTAGAATCCCACGAGCATTTGATTTAGAACAAACTCTAAAACAACATCGTCGGCTTTTCCTTTCTCAGCAACGGTAGCAACACAATTGATAAATCCTGACTCCTCACCTTTTGAGAAAGAACGCATAAAATTTTGAATACGGTCGCTCATCACAATCCCGTGAAGCAAACTTCTATCAGTAAAATCAATATTATCCCAGTATTTAGTGATATCTGTTCTCTCTGGTTCTTGTTTCCAAGTAAGTAATTTCGCGAAATGCGTGTTTGCATACTCTGCGATCATACTTCCTTGCAAATCCGATAATTCAAGCTCCTTTGCGGCAGCTTGCTTCTCGAATTCAACTTTCATTGTGCTTTTATTAGCCGAAACTTTAGCGTCTTTGATAGCTTTCAACAATGCTGTTTCTTGAGGGATGTACTTAGCCCACGCTTCATTCTCTTTTGAAGAAATCGCATACATACTGCCATCCAATTTTCCCGCTCTAAATCCAATTTCCACTGTTGGCTCTGAAGGATTCAAAATGATGGTGGTGACATTTGCATCTGCCACACCGATTTGATAAATACCTTGCTCGTATTCTTTTTTACCAAAATTCCAATTACCATCAGTAATTACGCAAGAATCCATCTTTGTAGCGGTTTTACCATACAAATTGTACAAGTACATTTTTTTGAAATTCTTTGCAGCCATTGTACCCTTCAACTCAATGGGGCCTTTTTTCATCCCCTTGTTCGCGTCAGTAACGCCATTGGTAAATTTCGGAGCCGCTGCTACTGCTGTGGCTGGTTTGTCCGTAGTCGTTGGCTCACTGCAAGAGCCGAAAGACATAGCTGATATAAGTATAAGACCTAGTAAATTCATTTGCTTCATGCCGCTATTTTAAGGAAATACAAACTTACCATTTTTGGCGGCACGTTCGCCAAGCATTTTTCATACCGAAATGCTAAAAAAACTACCTTTGCCCCAACGCCCTAATTGGCGTGCCTATGGAATTACTGATTATTCTTATTCTGATCCTTATCAACGGGGTTTTCTCCATGAGTGAAATAGCGATTGTTTCTTCTCGGAAAGCCCGTCTCGAAATAGCCGCTAAAAGGGGGGATAAGCGAGCGCAAGCAGCTTTGGAAACAGCCAACAATCCAAATAGATTCCTATCCACAGTTCAGATTGGTATCACACTCATTGGGATTCTTACTGGTATTTTCTCCGGTGAGAGCATGACCGAAGACTTTAAATCATTCTACCATTCCGTAGAAATCCTGGCTCCCTACTCTCAAACTTTAGCAGTAGTAAGTGTCGTAATAATCATCACCTTCTTTTCATTGGTTCTTGGAGAGCTCGTCCCAAAGCGCATAGGCCTCACAAATCCTGAAGGTATCGCCAAGGCGGTTGCACAGCCCATGAAATGGCTAACGGCAATCACCTCTCCTTTTGTTTGGTTGCTCACCATGACTTCTGATTTACTTCTAAAGATTTTTAGAATAAAGCCTTCAACTGACTCAAAAATCACCGAGGAAGAAATCAAAGCGATTATTCAAGAAGGTAAGGAAGGTGGTGAAATTCAAGAAATCGAGCAAGACATTGTGGAGCGAGTATTCACACTAGGCGATCGCAATGTATCATCTCTCATGACACACCGCAATGACCTTCTTTTTCTTCATGTAAATATGACCGCGAAAGAATTGCAAGACACTGTATCCAATGAATTGCATTCCAAATATCCAGTGCTAGATGCAGATGAAGATCAAGTTATTGGTATTGTGACTCTGAAAGACCTTTTCATGCATATCAATGATGAAGGTTTCAACTTATCCGACTACCTCAAAGAACCTCAATATATCCCTGAAAATCTAGGTGCATTTGAAACATTAAAAACCTTCAAACTCTCCAATATTCACTTTGGTATTGTGGTTGACGAATTTGGTGATACACAAGGTGTCGTAACCATGAATGACCTTTTAGAAGCGCTTGTGGGAGATGTTTCGGAATTCTATTCCGAGCAATTCACATTCCTTGAAAGAGAAGATGGTTCATGGTTAATTGATGGTCAATACCCTCTTGCCGAGTTCCTATCTCGATTTGATTTAGAAGGCATGATTTCGGAAATCCCTTATTCAACGGTAAGTGGGCTGATCTTACATGAATTAAGAACATTACCCGTTGCAGGTCAGAAAGTACAATGGCTCAACTTCGAATTTGAAGTAGTAGATATGGACAAAGCGCGCATCGATAAAGTCATTCTAAAAAAACTAGACCAGTAATGACCAAGCAAGAAGCAATTTCATTTCTAGAAATCGAAAATGATAATCAGGTCACCGATATCTTCGATGCGGTAGATGAAAAATTATTTCAAATTAAAAATGAATCGCTCCAAAAGCTGGCTGTACCTAGCCTTTTGAAGAAACGAATTGCTGATTGCATCAAGATTACAGAAGCACTAATTGCTTTGGGGATGGAGGAGAAATCTACCAATTCCACTTTTGAAAAATTCAATTTCGATGTAGATCAAATTTCCTTTTTGGAGAATTACGAACGCTGTATTTCAGCAGCAAAACTTTCTATTTTCAACTCACGTAATTCGAATAATTTAAAGGAATCGCTTGAAGAAGCATTTAACATTCAATCTGCATTCAATTCACGCTTCCCAATTGTATTTTCCTCCTTTGGACCATTTGAAAGCATGGATATACCTTCACGCGAAGCAACAGATACGGGAGTATTATTACGCGGACTAAAGTCGGACTCGGAATCAGAAGAGCTCAAAAATCTTATTCAACGCGAAGCAGGACGACTATTAAAAATTGCTTCTTTGGGATAAAGCTTTTCCATTGTTTTTTTCCAGATAAAAAAACAAACCAATCCTCCGATTACCCCCATGAATAATCCCATGAGGACATCAAGTGGGAAGTGTACTCCTAAATATATTCTTGAATAAGAAATCAGCAGAACCCAAAGAATAAAAAGCACGCTGAATATTGTTTTCATTGGTCGCATCCACAGGATAAACAAAGTCACCACTCCCGCCATATTCGCCGCATGCGATGAGTAAAACCCATAACGCCCACCTTTGTAAACGTTACCGTTTGGTTCAAGAACGAGATGTAATTCAGAAGAAATATCTGGGTCATGACTTGGACGTAATCGTGCAATCCAATTCTTAAAAATACCTGAGGCCGTTTGATCGTTAATTAAGACGCAAAGTGCAATAATGACAACAATCCAAATGAAGTATTTTCCGCTGTATTTTTTATACAAAAGAAAAAGCATCAAGGCATAAACAGGTGTCCAAAAAAACTTCGAACTAAAATACCACATCGGCCCATCCAGGAAGGGAAAGGCGTCGGTATTAAGCCAAAGCATTAACTGCTTATCAATGTCGATTAGAGTATCCAATAATGATCTAATCTTCTTTGTAAATTTCTGCTAGAAGTGCAGCGTTATTTTCTAGAATCTTTTTGCGTTTCAATTTCAATGTAGGCGTGATTTCCCCTGCTTCAATTGTGAACGGT
>JBJOKO010000179.1:0-5880 GCA_046046035.1 Bacteroidota bacterium
AAGTTAAAGCCTTTATTACCAGTGTTTTTGTGTTGCTGTTTAGCCATTTTGCCATGGCTCAAACTGATAGTACAATAATTTCCATTTCTGTTAATGGGAAAATACGAGAAGGCAATGACCAGCCTATTTCAAATGTTATTGTGATAAATCAAAGAACTAAATCAGGATTTTTCGGTAAGTCAGATGGTTCCTTTAGTATTTCATGTAACAAAACAGATACACTAACGATCACGTCGCTGGGCTATATTTCTAGAAAAATTTGCTTTAAAGATTCACTTCAGAAAACTACTTATGATGTGGTTGTTTTTCTTGAAGAACGAATTTCAACACTTAACGTTGTTGAGATTTTTGCGCCCAGAGATTTAGATCAGATACAAAAGGATATTCAGAGTCTTGGCTACAATGAAGAAGACTATATGTTGAGCGGAATAAATGCTGTAGCTAGTCCGATTACATTCCTATACCAGCAGTTTAGTAAAGTCGAGCGAAGCAAGCGCTTGGTTAAACAAATGGATAATGAAGACAAGAAGAGAGATCTTCTGAAAGAGCTATTTCAACATTATGTAGACTATGAAATCATTGACCTTACGGACGAAGAATTCGATGATTTCATCGATTTTCTGAATGTCTCTGATGAGTTCATTAAATCATCATCTCAATACGATTTTTTGATTTTTGTAAAGGATAGATTCACCGATTACAAAGTGCTTCGTCGGCAGAACAAGTTCAAAGAGACTGATTATAATTTCGAAGAGGATTAATTCTTTATTTCTTGAAAGAGCTGTTTATAGCATCAACGGCAATTACTCGATCATTTCCTAAACTTCTATCATAACTGTAAACAATTATATGATAGTCATTTTCTGTTTCGTAATGATTCCCTTCAGTTAGGCTAATGTCATTTTGTGAATGATATTGGTCGTTCAAAACATAACGATAATTATAATACCCCTGTTTGATTGGAATAATTGCTTCGTACGATTGTGTGGACTTATTATAAGTACATTTAAAATGAGATGGATTGAATGAAGCTTCTTGGCATTCGATTGAAATCGAAGCTTCCGAGATTTCTGGTGATTTTAATGCGAAGTGTACATTTACATATTCAGCTTCAAGATAAGAGTCGTCGCCAAGGTCGTTTCTAACGAAAAGTTTTCCATTCAAATCAGAGTTAGTCTGGTAAGCTCTAGCGCCGTTTAATTCATCTGGACGAAGGAAGGCATGCCAGATATCGTCCATTTGAACAATACTTTCAACTTCCGCACTTGCGAATTTTACACTCTTTATTTCAAAAGAACGCCATTCGCTTCCACCAACGAAATTGTTTTGTTCACCATAATCGTAAACTAATTCCTCGGTTTTTACAAATTGAGGTTTGAGGTTATTAATTGAATTATCCCATCTTCCATTTTGAATAATTGAAACATTAATATCTTGTGAAGGAGAGAAAATTTGATATCCCGCATAGTTTACTGTAAAATCAATTTCTTGGTTTTTGAATCTTTCGGAAACCATTGTGCTGTTATTTACAGCGGATGAAATTTGAACCATAGATTCATAAATGACTATTCTATATGTGAGAACTATATTTTCTGTTGGCTCGTCTCCTTCATAAATTACTATCGCATAGTTCCCAGATCGTGTGGGAATCATCATATCATTAGGAAAGGAAAATTGATGATGAACGTATTCGATAGTTGTGTTAAAAGAGAAATCTACCTGAGTGATTTCCTGCTCAGGAAATCCTCTAATAAATTCAGATGTGCTCAAATCAGATAGTTCCCAACTATGATCACAATGAAAAACAGCATAATTATAGGTGTTTCTTTCCGTTCCCATTTCATCAAAATGGAATTCTAGTGGAGTAGGATTGTAAAGGTCAACAAAGGGATATCCGGTTGGATTTCCTTCAGGAAAAACAGAGGGTGTTCGAATTCCGTCTTTAAAAACCCTATTTTGGAAATTAGCAAACGCGGAAAAACAGAGGAAAAGGGAACAAATAGTTGAGGTAATTAAACGCAGGTAGTTCATAAACTAGACCGATTCATTGGATTTGTACAAATATTGTTTCGAATATAGTAGCTAAGTTCGCGCCATGAAAATATCAGTCAGGTATATTTTATTATTTTGTTTAGCCCTTATTGCATTTTTCTCTTGTAAAGAAAAGAAAAAGCCCATTCAAGGGAAAGAATATACAGGAGTCTTTTTCGGACAGCCTTATACCATTTCTATCATTGGTGACACCACTGATTTCAGACCTCAAATAGACAGTATACTCAATCTTGCAGAGCATTCGTTTAATAGTCTGGACTCAACAAGCATTATTTCTAAATTCAATAGATTCAAGAGAACCGACTCTTCGTTTGTATTTAGAGACTCATCGCTATTTTTTGGACTTGTATATTCTCTGGCTGAAGATTTAAATAGTAAAACTCGCCAGTTTTATGACCCATCGACTACACCGATAAAAAGAGAATGGATGGTCGTGAATTTTACAAGGAAAGCAATTGAACCGAACTTGGATTCGCTATATCAATTTGTAGGATTTGATGGAACAAAAATAGATTTGAATGAAATCTATTCTGATGATCATAGATACTTGCAAACGAATTTAAGAAAATCGGATCCTCGAACAGAACTAGATTTTACAAGTTTAGCAGCGGCCTATGGTCTGCAATGTGTGGCGGATTTCTTTGCTTCGAAAGGAATTGCACATTACAATATACACTGCGGAAACCACACCATAAACCATGGAGCGCTGGTCGATTCACTTAGTACGGTTCCGTTGGGGATTTCGCAAGATGAAAATGATCAACGTATTCGACTTCTTGATGGAGCCTTCACCTTTAAAACGGTGGTTGAAAAAAGAGGAATGATTGACCCTACTTATGGATACCCAGTTGATAATGAACTTGTCTATGTAGGGGTATATGCAAAAAGTCTAGCAGAAGCAGAAACTTTTTCTGAAGCTTTTATGATTATGGGGTTTGATCAAGCGTCAAAATGGTATGAAGAAAATCAAGATTCGAACATACACAGCTTTATGTTGATTCAAAGAGGTGATTCAATTACTTCCGCGTCAACTGTTGGTTTTGATGAACTTCTTCTTCAAGCGGACAGTCTTAAATCAGAAGAGTAATGAATTCATCTTCGCCAGTAATACTTGCCATAGAAAGTAGTTGTGACGAAACTTCTGCCGCTGTTCTTTTTGGGACAGAGGTAAAAAGCAATATCATAGCAACACAGAAAATTCATGAAAAGTTTGGTGGAGTGGTGCCCGAATTAGCTAGCAGAGCGCATCAGCAAAATATAGTTCCTGTTGTTCAACAAGCCTTAACAGAGGCAGGGATTACCTCTCAAGAAATAAATGTTGTAGCATGCACTCAAGGCCCAGGTCTAATGGGGGCTCTTCAAGTAGGTGTTTCCTATTCTAAGAGTTTGAGCATGGCATTGGGAGTTCCTTTGATTTTAGTCAATCACATGCAATCTCATGTTTTGGCTCATTTTATTTCTAGAGAAGAGGAGGAGAGGGATTATAAAAAACCTGAGTTTCCATTCTTATGTCTTACAGTAAGTGGCGGACATACCCAGATTGTGCTTGTAAATTCTCCAACTGAAATGAGAGTGGTTGGCAGTACGATTGATGACGCTGCCGGTGAAGCCTTTGATAAAGCCTCAAAAGTTTTGGGACTCGAATATCCTGGAGGACCTCAAATTGATAGGATTTCGCAAAAAGGAAATTCAAAACGATTTTCTTTCACACTTCCGGTCACCCCGGAATTATCTTATAGCTTCAGCGGACTAAAAACGTCTCTTCTATACTTGGTAAGAGATGAGAAACTTAAAAATCCTCGATTTGTAGAAGAAAACATAGAAGATATATGTGCCTCTTATCAGGCCACTATTGTGAAGTACCTACTGAAGAAATTCAAATCAGCAATTGAGAAATATGAACCTAAGTCCATTGCTTTGGCTGGTGGTGTAAGTGCCAATTCTCATTTGCGTTATGAATTTGAGAAATTAGGCAATGAAAAAGGAATTTCTTGTTTTATTCCTCCAATAGAATTTACTACTGATAATGCAGCTATGATAGGGGCTACAGCATATTTTCAATTCGAAAAAGGACAGTTTTCAGATCTTTCGGATCCGCCACTTGCTAGGTTGTCAATTGATTAAGAGTTAAGGAAATATTGACTTGTAATAAGCATTAGGCTATATTCGTGAACCTTAATTCATTACTAGCAATGGGAATATTATCTAACAGCGCTTTCTCGCGTAGTTGGATGATTCGTTTGTCCGAATCATTCACAGAGGTGGAAATACCTTATGCCAATGAAATTGTATTGGAAAAAATTATGGAAGTCATTAGAACGGAATCCTTTCTAAAACCTGGTGATATCCGATTTTCCCTTGACTCGGTTAGTGAAAAAGGAGGGAAAACAATTATCCATGGAAGTCATGTTCTAGGTATGGGATTTACCATACGAATTATTCCAAAATCCGAATATGAGTCTAAAGTGCAAATGGTTTTTTGTGATAAGGATTTAAACAGACTTGAAGATATTGAACAAGAATTTACTAATCAATTGAAAAAAAAAGAGGGGATTCATTGAATCCCCTCTTTTTTTATTTCTCAATGACTATCTTTTTCTGATAGCTCATATCTCCATTCTCAATATGCAATAGGTATAGTCCACTCGCAATTTCCTTGGGAAGTTCTACATTTATGATTGAACCATCTAGATTATAGATTGACTCGGAATAAACAATTTTACCCATTTGATCAAGCAATTCAATATTCACAGTCTCATTAAGCGCCACAAAAGGCAGAATATTAAGCTCTGAACTTGTAGGATTAGGGAAAATCACAAAATCTGAATCTTGATTTTTCGAATCTTCGATTGTCAATTCTTCTTGTTCAAGAGTCAATCCAGCAGACCCAACAATTTGCACACATTGTACAGGACCGTAATGCATCGGAGGGTTGTTTCCAAATACTGCACTCACACGAACATTATAAACTCCACCTGCTACAAAACCATTTGTTGATTTCAATTGAAGGAATTTGGAATTTATAGTATTCACAACTACAGGTAATTGAGGAATATCAACTCGAGTAACTTCCCATGCGTATGTGGAAGCACCGCAAACGCCAGGGGTCAATTGAATATAACTATATAAGGTTTTCATGTTTGGACATTGGTCATTAGTTCTTAAACCTGGAAGATTTGGTGAACCAACATTCAAATCACAAACTGAAGAACCTGCTACTGTTACGAATTCGGGTTGCAATAATCCATTAGTTAATTGATATACCGCATCAATAGTAACTTGATAGTCATGTTCATACTGAAGCCCCGGTACATTAGTTAATGGCAATATTGTAGAGCCGTATTTGGTAACTGTTATTGCATCCCCTCCATCCATAGGAGTAAAGTGGAATACGTATGCATGAGCTCCAGTGTAATCGGCTTTGTACCAATCACATAGTGAGAAGTTGGGGCCTGGGTAATCACAAGTAGTTTGAATCAACTTCGATATGCAAAGAGAGAAAGTTCCAATTCCCTGACTAGAGTTGAAATTTCGAATTGCTACAAGATATTGGTTACCAGGAGTGAGTCCTCCAAAATTCAATATCTCATTTCCTAAGCTGCCATTGATATTTTCACTGTCAATCAAATTACCATTCATGTCTTGTAATTCAATTACAATATTGTTTTGATTAGAAATAACTTGAATTCTAACCCCTGGAGTAAGAGCAGTAAACGAATACCACAAATCTTCACCAGTCACACAAGCTATTAATGATTCTCCAGAAGGTGAAGCATTTGATAGATCTCCACTAACACTGCTACTGCAATTGTAAAGCGTTCCTACAGC
>JBJOKO010000180.1:0-5801 GCA_046046035.1 Bacteroidota bacterium
AAGGTTCACCAATTTATCTTCAGCGGCATGCAAAACAGATTCTTTAGCGCGAGCTTTAGAAGCCATTTCTGCTTGTGGATTGCCATTGCCTTCGCGACTTGCAACAATGCGAGCCTTTTCTTCATTCAATTCTGCAAGAACATTGTCAAAGTTGTTTTCACTCTTTGCTTTTTTCAATGCAGCCAAATTCTCAGCAATTGCATCAGCACGTTGAGATTCTGTTTCTCTGTATGTTTTCACAGCCTCAGCAGCAATCATCGCAGCTTTCGCTTCGCGTTGAAGTTCTTGTGCTTTAGCCAAGTACTCTTGTGACTCACGAAGTTTCTTTACATCTTCATCTGATGTATAATTAGATGTAGCATTGCTCAAACGCTCTGCTTCAACCAATGCAGCATCTGCTTCTTTTTGTTTTTTCTGAGCATACACATAAGCACTGTTATACTTCTTGTCTGCTTCAGCAACGAATGAACGCACTGTTGCAACTTCTTTATCCATGTCTGAAATAACAGATTCTACTGTTACTCCAGCACCAAATCCAGCAGCTAATGGAGCGTTCTCCATTGTTTTTTCAATAGCCAAATCATTTCCTGCACTTGCAGTTTCTGCAACTACAACAGGAGAGTCTGACACTTCCAAACCAGCTTTTCTGCGAAGCATTTCTGCAGCAAGTGCTGAAATGTCTTCTTGAAGTGGAGTTTCGAAGAAATTATTTACAACAAGTTTTTCTTTTCCATTCTCTTTTGTCAAACGAATTTCTTGACGAAGAGCAACAGGTTTATCAAATGAAGGAACAGTCACTTTAGCTTCATGAACTACAGGACTGTTTTCTGTTTTTACATAGTAAGTATAGTCACCGCCTTTTGGAACATACACAGTATAATTTCCAGTAGACTTAGAAGTTGTGCTTTCAATAACTAGACGTCCAGTCATTTCATCACGCACTTGAACTGTCGCTTGTTTTTGTTCAGCATCAATTTCAGAAACGAATTCACCTTTCAAATAAACGATTTGAAGAGGAATACCTTGAACAAGTACATTATAAACGTGCATGTGGTTTTGATCACTTGTACGAGCACTTGCGAAATATGCTTTTTGATTCAATGAATCGGCAACGTAGAAAATGTCATCATCTGGAGTGTTGATCGCGAAGTCCATATTGATAGCTGGACCGAACTCACCAGTTTTAGGATCC
Organism: Bacteroidota bacterium; assembly: GCA_046046035.1. Lineage (GTDB taxonomy): Bacteria > Bacteroidota > Bacteroidia > Flavobacteriales_D > Sanyastnellaceae > JAIXWP01. The sequence goes on from JBJOKO010000180.1 coordinate 1,193, forward strand.
ATTTCACTTCTGAAGATATCATAACCGCCCATGCTGTTGTGACCTTTCGAAGAGAAGTAAAGTGTTTTTCCATCGCTATGAAGAAAACAGAAGTCTTCATCATACTTTGTATTTACATCACCTTTTACTTTAACAGGAACGCTGAATTTTCCATCAGGAAGAACTTGCGCTGAGTAGATATCTTTTCCAGTAGCACCATCTTTACCATAACTTGAAAAATAGATGGTAGAAGAATTTCCTGGAGAGTGCATTACGCCAGGTGACGTGCTTTTTTGATCAAGTTTAGTTTGAAGTTCTGCAGGAACAGTTAGAATTTTTCCACCAATACCTTCAAGGTTCATGTAACGGAAGAAATTGTCCTTGTCGGTTTCAGTCTTGTTGATTACAACGATGTCTTTGATATTTGAAAGAAGGTTCGAACCATAAATGCATGTTTCGATTTCACGTTGAGCGTTGTATTTCGCTGAAATCTTTGGGTCAGCTTTAGTGACGAAGTTTTCGTAGGCAGAAACAGCTTCTTTGAATTGATAATTCAAGTGATATGCTTTACCGAGATAGTAATAGACCATCACATCATCCACGTTGCGTTTAGCAGCGGAATTGAGAAACTGAATTGCTTTGGATTTATCTGGATCGCTATAGATGGCGCACGCACCAAATCGATAGCTGTAATCAGCATTCTGTGGGTAAAGAGATACCAATTGCGAATAGAGCGGATATGCCTTCAGGAAATCTCCTGAGGTAAATAGCTCGTTCGCTTCTTTAGCGAGTTGTTGCTCCGTTCCACCTTTTTGGGCAGACGCTGAGGCTACAAACACGGCCCATAGGGCGATGACCAGTGTTATGCGTTTCATGCGCTTAGATCAAAATTAGACTTCCGTTAATTACTGCTTCACAGCAGATTGTTTCACTTAGCAATTGCAGAAAGATTCCTTGTCAAAACTGCAATCCATTGGTTTTAACGGCGATAGTCTTGTAGGGTTACAATTTCCCTCTAATTCCTGTTTTCTGTACCTTATAATTTGATACTTATACATAGTAAAGTGTTAACCGTTCATTCAAGGAGAATGATTAACATTGTAACCTGATTCAAATATATGAGAATTCTACGAATAGCCTTTATTCTTCTAGCTATTGGCGTGATTTTAGGCGCCTTCGGGGCACACGCTTTAGAGAAAGTTCTAGATGAAAAATCACTTAAGGTTTGGAACACTGGCGTGCTCTACCTATTTATTCATGCAATAGGAATTGCAATTATTCAATTGGGAATGAAAGGTGGGCTTCTTGAAATGAAGAAAGGACTCTGGGCATCAAGACTCCTATTAATAGGTATCCTTTTATTTTCAGGATCGCTATTTCTGCTGTCCACCCAAACCGCAACAGGCATCAATTTCAAATGGCTCGGCCCCATCACCCCCATAGGAGGCCTATGCTTCATCGCCGGCTGGCTAACCTCAGCCCTCTCAGCCCAAAAATGATTTCTGATTTCTAATTTCTAATTTCTGATTTCTTAAAGCCAACAGCCTATTGCACGTAAACAGTCTTACTCTGCGTAAACGCCAATAATCCTTCTTTCGAAAGCTCGCGTCCATAACCAGAGTTTTTCACACCACCGAAGGGGAGCCTTGGGTCGGACTTAACGAAGGAGTTGATAAATACTGCCCCCTCATTGAAGCGATCTACTAGTCCTTTTGCACTTTCTATATTTTGGGTAAACAAACTTACACCCAGTCCAAAGTTGGTGCTATTACTGATTTTAATGGCTTCCTCAATGGTAGAATAGGACACCACGGGTACGACGGGACCGAATACTTCCTCTTGCATACATGGCATGTCAGTGGTTACATTCGTGAGAATGGTAGGCTCATAAAATGCTTCTTTCATGGTACCTCCGCATTCCACAACAGCTCCCATTTTCACAGATTCTTTCACCTGACGATGAATTTCTGTTGCCATTTCTTCTTTAGCCAAAGGACCTATATAAACGTATTCAGAAATAGGATTTCCAGAAACGAGCTTTTGTACTTTCTCCTTGAAAAGAGTAAGGAATTGAGCGTATACACTTTCGTGAACTAGTATACGCTTCGCGGCGATACAGCTTTGTCCACTGTTTTGGAATCGACCAATAACAGCCTGACTCGCAGCATGCTCAATATCCGCGTCTTCCATTACGATGAATGCATTCGAACCACCTAATTCAAGAATCTGTGGTTTCAAGTTGGCCGCGGCAATGCTTGTGGCACTTCTTCCAGCTGCCTCACTGCCTGTCAATGAAAGTCCCGCAATCATTGGATTGGAAATAACGGCAGACAAGAGGGAAGAGCGCATTTTTATTACTTGAAAAACAGGTGTTTGAAAACCTGCTTTGGCGAATAATTCTTCAATAGCTACTGCACAACCGGTTACGTTTGATGCATGTTTTAGAATTACCCTATTCCCTGCAGCTATAGCAGGTATAGCACAACGGAACACCTGCCAGAAAGGGAAGTTCCAAGGCATAATGGCGAGCCAAACGCCATAAGGCGCTTTTCTGACAAATGACAATGTCGCATCGCTTTCTATGATCTCATCCTCCAAAAATTCAGAGGAATGAGCTGCATAATATTCGCAAAGCACCGCGCATTTTTCTATTTCAGCCCGACTTTGAATTATAGGCTTGCCCATTTCATCAGTGATGATTCGTGCAAGATTCTCAATGTCGTTTCTGAGAAGTAAAGCTAGTTTTGAAAAGAGGGGAGTGACCTTTTGGCGTTCAAATTCAAAATGGTAAGCGGCGCTTACTTTATCTTTAATTGAAGCAAAACTATCTTCCTCATACAACGCAATCGTGGTATGGCTGTAAGGATTAATGGAGAAGAGCATCCGGGAGATTAGATGTTGTAGCCAAGTTTAGCTTCCAAAGCACTAGTTAACTTCGGTAGACGATTTCTCTCCACCAAGAAACTAGTCAATTCAGCAAATTCATTGAATATATAGTGTTTTAAAGCAGCTTCGCGAAGGTAGTTCTTACCAGAACTTCCGCCAGTTCCAACACGAATACCGATCATTCTGTGAACCATATTCATGTGGCGCCATCTCCAAGTTGCAAGTAGTTCATCTACTTCCAACAATTGGTTTAATAGACGATATGGGTTTTGCATGATTGGATAATCACGGTATAGCATAATGAACAATGCAGAGCGACGAGCTTTGTCTGAAATCTTACGACCTTCATTGGTCAAGTCAGAAAGGAACAATTCCTCGAAAACGCGCACATTTTGCTTTTCGCCCTCTCCGAGTGAATCAGCGTAGGTATCACGATAAACGGACCAGAAGTCACGGCCGCCCTCCCAATCCATCCAGAATTGAGGCTCAGTAAAGAATGGCATGCGTTCCAACCAATCGTTGATCAATGAAATCAAAGGTGTCTTTTTCGCCAAATCATAAATCGCTTGGGCGTCAGTTGGTGTCAATTGACTTGTTACATATTCCTTCCCATGACGCTCGTCGATGGTCAATCCCAAGACTGTTTCCAAAATTTTGAACTGCATACTTTGGAATCCTGATGCAGGACGCAACATATCTCTGAAATCAAGGAAGTCAAGTGGTGTCATGGTTTCAAGGATATCCACCTTATGAACCAAGACTTTCAAAATCTCCGTGACGCGGTTCATGCGGCGAACTGCAACCGCCAATTCAGGTGAATTGTCGTTTACATTCTCTTTAGAGAAGATTTCATGGACCGAACCAACCTCAAAGAGGATCTGTTTGAACCACAATTCGTAGCTCTGATGGATCACAATGAAAAGCATTTCATCGTGTGCGTGCTTGCCTAAGCGGTCACTTTCAAGACCTTGAGCATCAAGAATCTTGTCTAATTGGAGATATGAAGAATAATACATGTCAATAAAGTTGTGGGCGCGAATATAGCAGTTCAATTGACTTGAAAACTGAGCAAAGTCATACCTGTTGTTTATTATTCATAAATGAACAAAATACCTCTTGTTTGTATTGATGTTACTATCCATCTTTGACACGTCATGCAACAGGAAGAAATTATAGAAGTAATAGGTGCTCGTGAGCACAATTTGAAGAATATTGATGTCAATATTCCGCGCAATCAACTGGTGGTTATCACAGGGTTAAGTGGAAGTGGCAAGTCTTCTTTGGCTTTCGATACGATATACGCCGAAGGTCAAAGACGTTACATTGAAACATTCAATGCATACGCTCGTCAGTTCCTCGGGGAGATGGAAAGACCAGATGTGGATAAAATCAATGGACTTTCTCCTGTTATTTCAATCGAACAAAAGACAGTGAGTCGCAATCCGCGTTCAACCGTGGGAACAATCACTGAGATTTATGACTTCCTTCGATTGTTGTATGCCCGCGCATCTGATGCATTTAGTTATGTGACCAATGAAAAAATGGTCAGATACACAGATGATCAAATTGTACAACTGATTTTAAAAGAATACGACGGCGACAAAATTGTGATTCTTGCGCCATTAGTGAAAGGCCGTAAAGGTCACTACCGCGAGCTTTTTGAACATATCATGAAACAAGGATATGTGCGTGCTCGCATCGATGGTGAAGTGGTGGAACTTACTAAAGGACACAAACTCGATCG
>JBJOKO010000181.1:0-5797 GCA_046046035.1 Bacteroidota bacterium
ATCGCTTTTTAGTTTGTTCCATTTTTTCAAATTCGCCACCGAAACTTTGTGTTTTCGCGCTATTGTTCCTAAGGCTTCTCCTTTTCGAACAACGTGATATATTTTTTCTTCTTCCTCAATTACTTCAGTGTACACAACAGGCGGGGCAGGAGGTTGCCAATTGTACACAGCGTCCTCCATTTGACGGAACTTACCGCTATATCTGTTGTCCATTATAAATGTCACTCTCCGATATACAGGATCAATGTATTGACCTACATAAACAGGATTCGTTTTGCGAAGAACGGTTTCATCGAGTCCAACTATAGAAACAAGCCCAGTCACATTCACCGTATCTTTAAAAGCAATGCTTTCGAAGTTACCGAGTATATCAAAGTATGCATTGAGTTGATTGCTTGCGTTGTTTTGATTTTCACTAAAAAGACGAGCAGTGAAAATATAGAACTCTACAAAAAGATTTGCTTCGGCATCGAGCTCATCTTCGGTTAATGTGCGCTTGTTGTGAAGCTTTTCAGCGTAAGCCCTAGAGATGTACCAAGCTTTTAGTACGCTAGCCATTTTGCCATTGAAATGGTTGTGGATTTCCAATAGTTCTTTGACCGCAGCGTCAGTAGTGATATCACCACCTCTTCTTTCATCGACTAAAGTATCGATTTGCAACTTCCATTTTCGTGCTGTTAGAAATTCCAAAGCCCACATACCACCACGATCGCGTTCGTCTTCATAAGTGGCATTGAAACCTGTCATGACTAGCGGCAAGTACTTATATTCAAGTGGAAGTTTTGCATTGAGAAGTTTTCGCTCAACAAGAGGGAAATACAAATTGCAAAGCGAATTGATTTTTAAAAAACGATCAGATTTCCCATTCGGAAAATATACTTGGCTAAATTTGTTAGCAAGCGCAACGTCGTACGTAGAATTTAATTGTGCTACGGCCGCTGTGCCAACAGGAATGCGGATTACAGACTTTCCACCTTGATTATCTGAAAAAGCAGAAGGATTGTTTTTTTCTAATTCTGTTACGAGCCATTGATTAGCAGCATTGTTCATCACGTTTGAGCGCGTGCTGAAAAAGGCCTCTTGACCGAAGACTTGAAAACAGAAAAGTAAAAGAACGCAAGTGAGAAGTCTCGACATAATAATTAGTCAACCAAGTATTCTAGACGCATTGTGATTGAAGCCGTTTTGCGCTTAGAAGAAGTGTTGAATGCACCGCCCCAGCTGTAGTCTTCAGATGAGTTTTGTCCTGTGATTTGGAAAATACCCATGGTAGCATTTTTCAATCCACCAAGATTTCCATTTGAGTTTTGTGCGATTTGCTCAGCACGAACTTTAGCATCTTGAGTAGCGGCAGCAATCATTTCGATTTTCAATTCTGCAAGCTTGGTATAATAGTATTGAGGTTCTTGTGAATATAGCTCAACGCCTTGATTGATTAATTCAGTTACTTCACGAGAAACACCTTCCACTTTATCTACTTCGTTTGATTCGATAGTAACGTTTTGAGTTAAGCTATAGCCCGCGAATGTGGAGAAGTAGTTGCCATTGTTATCACGACTTTCATCATACTCTTTTTGAATATTTACAGAAGCAAAAACGATAGACGCTTCGCTAACTCCTTTTCCAATCAGGTATGTTTTGATGATTTCACGGTCTTTGTTCAACTCAGCATAAGCAGCTTGAAGATCCATGCTACGACGACTGAATGAGGCATTCCAAACAATTAGATCAGAAACAAAATCTTTAGAACCAAGTCCAGTAACAAAAATGACATTCTCGGATTTATTGCGGTTCATATAACCATTCGACAAAAGCGCCGCCGCGATAACCACCGCAAGTCCAATAACAATAGAGCCTAAAGCTTGTTTCATAATGAGGGATACTAATAATTGCTACGAATTTAGAGAAAATTATGGTAGTTCTATGCTCGCGGGGGGATCTATTGTTGATTGTTGATTTTTTATTTTTGATTTAGAGCTAGAAAAAAAACAAAGTTTTTTTTCTAGCTGCTATTGAATGTAAGGCCGGTCTCCGAGCCGGTCGAGGGTGCACACTATCAAACTATCACACTACCATACTCTCACACCGCCACACTGTCTCACTGCCACACTATCTCGTTGTTTTTCACTTTCCACTATTGATAACTCTGAAAACCCTGTGTTCAGTAGTCATTAAATAAAATCATTTTTGTAACGACTCAAAGCGCAAGTCTTTGATGTTGCTTTAACCAATACGTCCTTTTTATGCATCCAAGAACAAAAAAATGGGTGTTGCTAGCAATGACAATGCTAAGCTTCTACCTGTTGATGATGAAATGACTAGTTAAAGCCTGAATAAATTCTATAGTGTTAACGTATGTTCAAGAACTTTAAAGAGAAATACAAAGAGTATTTTCCTTGGTTTGCCGACTTCTGGTACTACATCGTAATGGTGTTGCTCTTTATAGTTTTGGCAATTATTTATCTCTAATCAAGGAGCTACTAAATGAATGCTGAATAGCGCGTAAGCAGCGCTGCTCAGTCGGTTTTCCATCGTGTATTGTGGATCGTTTCCAAACACTCGTTCAATCTCTTTTCCGTCTAAAAATTCATCTACATCAAAACGATTGTTGATTCTGTATCCCGCTTGCACTGAGCACCACAGCAGTTTGTGCAACTGTTTTTCACACGTCATTCGAATGCGCCATTCGCTTCTGCGCAACTCTAGATTTCTCGCACTTTGATGATGATCATCTTGATTGAATAAGGTGTAACTCTGACCTTCCATTTCATAACCAAGTAGAAGTAGGTTTGACTTGTTGATGTTCCAACGAACTGCTCCTTTTGCTGGTAGCAATAATTCCACACCCCATTTTTCTGATGGCGCTGTCCAGAGAAATAATGCAATCGGAAAATAGGCCAATTGCCCAGCGCGATAGGAGCGTGATATACCTGCAGCAAAAAGCATTCTCGAATGGGCTTTTTTTCCCATTAAAAAAGATGCTGAATATTTTAGCTTTTTTAATGATGGGATATCACTCAGTGTGTAATCACCGCTCATGTCTGCAGTCGCTTGTGCGTTTGAAAACAACTTGCTGTTCCAAGGCTTGAAAACAGTGGTGTGCAGCCCCATTGTGGTTAATCCGTGGGTTGCCAATGTTTGATTTACAGGATTGATAGGATCAAAAAAAGTTTCTGTGGTGCTGCCGTAATATTTATTTCTCCAATAATTCGTGCCCACTTGCCAGATGATTTTGTCTTTTACAATAACTGGAATATTGGTGTAAAAGCGCATACCTCCGGAACCTCCATACATGGTTGTTTGCGACTTGGCATTTTCTCCATTATATAATCCTCCTTGCAAAGAGTCGGATGTGAAGTCATACGGGCCTTGAATATCAAAGCTGAATGTTGCAAGTTTCGATGGACTCGCGCCAATTACTTTGGAATTGCAATAGGATATTTTCATCAAAGAATCTGCGGATTGTGCAGAAACTTGAGCACCTTGAAAAAGCATCAAGATGATGAGAAGAGATTTGGTTAAGCGGTTCACGAAATCGAAGATAGCACAATTTTTCGGTCATCTCCACACGTCACGAAATCGGTATTGTTGAGCCAGAGCGCTTGATTGACGCTATGACTATGACCTCCATCTCGCGCTTCAATCCGCTGGATGACGTCAAATTGGGGGAGTTTCCAGAGCTTGAACGATTTATCACGCGATGCAGTGACAAAGTGTTTTTCATCGGGAGCAAGAGCAATGGAATAAATGGCAGAATAGTGCGCGGGCAGTTCTATTAATTGGGAATAGTTCTCTTTGATATTCCACACACGAAGGAATCCATCTTTTCCACCGGAGAGCAATATTGGTTTTGATGACATAAATTGAAGGGCACCGACACCATCTTGATGAGCTTTGATGGTATGAATTTCATTGAAGAAATTCGTTTCGAGAATTCGGATAGAGCCGTCGCCGCAGCCGATGGCGATGTGTTTTAGGTCAGGGGTAGAGGCGATGGATCTGATTTTGAAATCGCCAATTGGTAGTTGTCTTATGAGATTCCAATTAGCAGTAGACCATAGAGCGAGTGAGCCGTCGCCGCCGCATGAAATGAGCATTTCTTGATCTTGCAAAAATGCAAAAGCATAAACGCCATGGCGATGAACAGTGAGGTTTTTCAATTCCTGTTTGCTCTCTCTATCTACAATGTGAATTGCGCCGCTAGCTGTTCCAATAGCGATTTGACCGCTATTCGGAATCGCGAACACAACATAAGCGGCCTCTTCCAATTTAATAGCAAAAGCTTCTTGGGCGAGGGTTGTTCCATTCCATTCAGCAATAAAACGATCTCCAGAAGCACTGAAAAAACTATGGTTTCCGTGAGATTTGGAAAGCCCATAGACCGCAGCGTTGTGGTTGGATTGACTCGCTATTATTCGAAATGAAATTTCTGACATACCACAAAGGTAATTTTTCGCTCCAATAACGGTCTGAAAAGGTATCTTTGCACAAAATTTTTATTATGCAATACGTATTTCTAGCCCTAGCGCTTTTCCTCGTTTTCGCTTTTTTAAGAAAACAGTTTACTAAGAAATAATTTCAAGCGAAGAATATGAGTCAAGTTGGTATTCCTAAGGGAACAAGAGATTTCGGACCAGAGATCATGGTGAGAAGAAATTACATCTTCTCTGTGATTCGCTCTGTGTTTGAACGCTATGGCTATTTGCCATTGGAAACTCCATCAATGGAGAATCTTTCTACCCTTACTGGAAAATATGGAGAAGAGGGAGATCAATTGATCTTTAAAGTGCTCAATAATGGTGATTATCTCAAAGACGCGGATGACGCAACTTTGAGCAATCGCGATAGTAAGAAATTGAGTTTCTCTATTTGCGATCGCGCATTGAGATACGATCTTACGGTGCCTTTCGCGCGTTTCGTGGTGATGAACCACAATACGTTGGCTCTGCCATTCAAAAGATATCAAATCCAACCTGTTTGGCGCGCTGATCGTCCTCAAAAAGGACGTTACAGAGAATTCTATCAGTGCGATGCCGACGTGGTGGGTAGCAATAGTCTTATCAATGAAGTAGAACTCATTCAGATTTTTGATGAGGTGCTTACTACCCTTGGACTACCTGATTTTTCTATTAAAATTAATAATAGAAAAATCCTCAGCGGTATTGCTGAGGTGGCTGGAGTGAAAGACAAAATGATGGACATGACTATCGCAATCGATAAGCTCGATAAGATAGGCGAGGAGGGTGTTACTAAGGAATTGCGCGAGCGTGGTTTCAACGAAGATCAACTTGCGGTGATTTCTAAAGTGCTCAATCTATCTGGTTCGAATGAAGAGAAAGTAGATCAATTGGCAACCGTTCTTTCGTCAAGTGAAATTGCGATGAAAGGTGTTGAAGAGTTGCGCTTTATTCTTTCTCGAGTGAAAACAGTTGGACTTGAAAAAGCGAAACTAGAACTTGATCTTACCCTTGCACGTGGATTGAATTATTATACCGGTGCGATATTCGAAGTGAAAGCAAATGGTGTTCAAATGGGCAGCATTTGCGGTGGTGGTCGTTATGATGACCTCACTGGAATATTCGGCGTTCCAGGCCTTAGCGGAGTGGGTATTTCTTTCGGCGCTGATCGCATTTATGATGTGTTGAATGAATTGAAATTATTCCCAGAAGAAGTGGGCGCAACTACGAAAGTACTCTTCGCAAATTTTGGTGAGCAAGAAGAAATATTCATTTTACCTGTACTTCGTCAATTAAGAAAATCTGGCGTGAATTCAGAGATTTATCCTGAAGCAGCGAAG
>JBJOKO010000182.1:0-5785 GCA_046046035.1 Bacteroidota bacterium
ATTTTGATCGAATTCGCGTAGTACAAATCCCACCCAACATCGCACTGTGTATAATAATTCTGCGCTGTTGATAAAGTTTGGGGGAGTTTTAGAATTTTGTGCAACGAAATATAGTCTTCCTTAGTAGAAAGGAAAGACTATCCGATTGATTAATGAGAGCACCCCTATTGTTCATATTTATCTTGGGTTTTGGCCTAATTGGCCGATCACAAGATTGCACCCAGACAGGAGATAATATTCTCTGTGCCGAAGGTCAGCCCGTTGCAGATTCCATGATTACGAATCCAGTGGCCTTCGATTGTTTCAATTCAATAATGACTTTCTATAGCACTTTCCACACGGGCAGCAACCCGGGCGGGTTTGCAACAATTAATGTTCTGCCAGGAGATTGCGATGATTTCACTGGGCCAAATGACATCAGTGTTATCGTAGCTCAGCTGCCAGCAGGCGCTGATCCGTGTAACCCCGTCACCTATACCAACATTTCCCCTTGTGAATCTAGTAATGTGGAATTTGACTTTACCGTATCGAACCTAGAAGCAAATGCCGATTATGTGGTCATCCTAGGAACTATGCATGATCCGATTTATGGACCTTGTGAATTTGAGCTTTCTATTAGCGGAACAGCGGTAGATATTTCCACCACCACTGATCCTTTCTTAGTTTACCTCGGTGGTAGTTCGCAGTTAGAGGCGTTTAACGCTACTTCTTATGTTTGGACACCTTCAGATTATCTGAGCGATGCCAACATTAGCAATCCCGTTTCAACACCTGAAATTACAACAACCTATACTGTTTCTGGTACCATCGGAGCTTGTGATGTTACTGGAGAGGCTACTGTAACAGTTGGACCTCCGATTATCATTTACGATGCCTTTACGCCAAATGCCGACAATATCAATGATGTGTGGACCATTTTGGGCATGGAACGATTTGAATCATCTCTGGTAACGGTATATGATCGTTGGGGACAGCAGATTTTCAAATCAACTGGATATGCAAAACCTTGGGATGGTACCAATAAGGGAAAACCTTTGCCAATGGGGGCATACTATTATGTGATCGAACTCAATTCGCTTGAAGTAAATATCCCACCGGTAACAGGTGTAATCTCAATTATCAAATGAAATCAAAAGCACTACTTCTCACGGTTGCCGTGCTCTTGATTAGCACGTTGAGCAAAGCACAACAACTGCCGCAGTTTACCTACTTCACGTATAATTATATTCAGTATAACCCCGCTGTAACGGGCAACACGAGCTGTCTAGATCTTCATCTTGGATTTAGAAGACAATGGACAGGAATCGATGGTGCGCCTACAACAGCAATGGCGAGCATTCACGGAAAAGTAAAGCAGCAGCGCTTTAATTTTCATGGATTAGGCGCTATTGTGGAAAATGACAAAGCAGGTCCATTTAGTTACACAGGAATTAATTTGAACTACGCATACCACATGCGTATGTCAAAGGGATATATGCTGAGCACAGGAATTGGCGTGGGCTTCAAACAGTTTCGAGTGAATTTTAGTGATATGCTTTTGGAACAACAAGACATCGATCCAGCAATCACAAAATCGGTTGGAGAATTTATTTTCCCGGTTATAAACTTTGGTTTTTGGTTGTATAAAAACGATCGCTTCTATGGTATGTCCATGAGACAATTGAAAAAAGGCGATTTAAAGGGCATCGAAAAAGGTATTTTGCAAACGCACTGGACGTTTGCCTATGGCAAGTCAATCAAAATGGCTGATGATATATTCTTTAAGCCAGCATTCTTGCTCAATTATGTAGGTCGTTCAAAACCTAGTCTAGAAGGTCAAGCAATTCTTTCATATAAAGAAAAAGTAAGCTTTGGTCTAGGCGCCCGCAGTGGAATGGGAGCATCAGGTTTGTTAAAACTACAAATGGGTAGCTTCTTGACTCTGGCTTATGCCTACGACATTACCCTAAATAAAATGAGATTCGATGGCGGTCCAACGCACGAGCTTGTTTTGGGGATCAATGCCTGTGGTGGAAATGAAGGTAGTGCTCACCGTTGCGCAGCGTACGACTAATGATCGATATAGAGTATTTCAGAGAATATTGCCTCGCAAAAAAAGGGGTAGAAGAAGGGACTCCTTTTGGTGAAGATATTCTTGTCTTCAAAGCCGGAGGAAAGATTTTTTTACTCTGCAGTATCAATGAATTCAACTTCGTCAACATGAAGTGCGACCCCGAATATGCTATCGAATTGAGAGAGCGTTATTCAGGCGTCACTCCCGGTTATCACATGAGTAAAAAGCATTGGAACTCTGTGTCAACAGACGGTTCCGTGCCGGCTGAATTGTTTTATCAATTGATCGATCATAGCTATGAAATGATCATCAAATCCCTCCCAAAAAAGCTCCGAGATCAGTTCTTGTAATTCACAATTTCCGTTGATTTCTTTGGTTAATAAGTCGTTAGGATAGACTTCGAAAGTCGCCAATCACTTTTTAATTTCACACCATGAATGATTCAGTAAAATTCAAACGTATCCAGGAACTGGCAGCGACGCTCCAGTCTGGGCTTGATGAGCTTTCAGTTGGTAAGCTCTCTATTGAGCAATTGGAAATGCTTACTGACCACAGTCGTGAATTGCACGAACGCCTTGTGGTGCTTCGTTTTAAAGCATACGATTCTTCGGTAAAAGGAGTAAAGATGGAAGCCAAAGAAGCAGAACCTGTTTCTATTGCATTCAAAATTTCTACTCCAACTCCTTCTGCAGCTACACCGCCGCCAGCACCTGCTCCTGTTGAATCAAAACCTGAGGTTCCTGTTAATCAAGTTTCACTCATCGATGCTATCGAAGAGGTGACCAAAGCAGAGACTGCTCCAGAGCCAACGGCTGCGGTAAAAGAAACGTCTGAAGAATCATTTGAAATCAATGTTGGCGCGCGTCAAGAGGCGATTAATACATTCACACAACCAAAACCTCAAGAATCAATCAATGATCGCTTGAGCAAAACAGTGGGTAATGTGGCTAGCGTGGCTCAAAAGCATGAGCACACTCCAATCGCTGATTTGAAAAGAGCTATTACATTGAACCAACGTTTCCAATTCTCAAAAGAATTATTCAAAGGAAACAATCAAGAATACGAAGTGGCAATTGATCGCCTCAACAATACGAATCGTGACGAGGCTTTCAGACAACTCGATGCATTGAAATCAAAATATTCTTGGAATAACGAATCGCAAGTCACTCAGGATTTTGTTGAGTTGATCGAACGTCGTTACCAAGGTTAATCGTGGCAATACTATATATTGTACCTACTCCTATTGGCAATCTCGAAGACATCACGCTTCGAGCTTTGCGCATTTTGAAAGAAGCTAATTTCGTTTTGGCAGAAGATACTCGCGAAACACGAAAGCTCTTTCAGCATTTTTCTATAGAAAATCAATTACTAAGCTATCATCTCAACAACGAACATTCTGTTGTAAAGTCGATGGTAGAAAAGATACGTTTTGCTGACTCAGTTGCACTCGTTTCGGATGCTGGAACACCCGCGATTAGCGATCCAGGTTATTTGTTAGTTCGCGCATGTATTCAGGAAGGCATCGAAGTGCAAACTTTGCCCGGCGCAACCGCTTTTGTTCCTGCATTAGTGCTTAGCGGACTACCATGCGAGAAATTCGTCTACGAAGGATTTTTACCCCATAAAAAAGGACGCGAAACCCGATTTAAAGCGATCGCTGCGGAAGAGAGAACTACAGTGCTCTATGAGTCACCTCATCGCTTAGTAAAAGCGCTTGAATCCATTGTCACCTTCTGCGGACCCGAGCGTCAAGTTTCCGTGAGCAGAGAAATTTCCAAGAAGTTCGAAGAAACAGTAAGAGGCACTGCCACCGAGGTTCTCGAACACTTCAAGACGAATGAACCGAGAGGGGAGTTTGTGGTGGTCGTAGCTGGCGCGAAGTATGAAGTTTGATGGTTGAAGTTTGATGGTTGAAGTTTGATGTCTGATGGTTGATGTAAAGACTTCCCCTTTGATGATTATATTAGTGTCCGTGAGCTTTTGGTAAAGGGTGATTTTCTCCAATAAAAAATTAGAAATCAAAAATCATCCCTCGACTGACGCTCGGGAACCGAAAATCAAAAATCAGAAATCAGAAATCAAAAATTCAATCAACGATGAAGCTTTGGATAATCGGAATAGCACAATTGATTTCTTTTGGGATGGTTGGCCAAATTACCAACTGTACCCAACAATTCCTTGTCCCAGAACCGGCTATTGAAACATCGGGATTGATTTTTTTGAATGGAAAAATAATCACACACAACGATTCTGACGGAGGCAATTTTCTTTTTGAATTGGATTCTCTTTCTGGGGAAATCATTCGGACAATCACTATCGAAAACGCTTCTAATACGGATTGGGAAGATATTTCTATTGATGATGAATTCATTTACATTGGTGACATTGGTAATAATGATGGAAACCGGACAGACCTTAGCGTGTACCGCATTTCAATTTCTGATTTTTCTTCAAGTGAAAATGTAAGTGCAGAGCAAATTACATTTCAATATGCGGATCAAATTGACTTTTCTTCTGCGCCTGAAGAGACTGCTTTTGATGCTGAAGCAATGACCGTTATTGGAGATTCTATTTTTGTTTTTACAAAAAATTGGATCTCTGAAACGACCGTCATTTATGGTTTCCCGAAAACAATTGGAGATTATGATGTAATGCCGATTGCCACGATTGATAGTCAAGGTTTGATAACGGGCGCTACTTACAATTCAAGTGCAGATGTTATAATTCTTACTGGATATTCCACTTTACTAAGTCCATTTATTGTTGCGATTTCTGATTTTACAAATGAGGATTTTTCGAATGCGTTAATCACCAAAACAACTCTGCCATCACCTTTAGGATATGGAAGTCAGGTGGAAGGAATTACTTGGATTGAGGACGATCGATATTTCATTTCACGCGAAAAATTTCAAACCACCATCGCTGGAGTGCCCTTGCTTATTGAGTCTGCGATGTTTGTAATGAATTACAATCAACCTATTCCAAACACAGTCAAAGAAGTTTTGACATCAATACGCGTTTTCCCTAATCCTGCCATAGATACTTTGAATGTTGAAATTAATGAAGAATTGAGTTCACGTCATTTCGTAATATTGGCTTCTGATGGAAAGGAAATTATAAAAGGAAAAGTGACAGGAAGAAACTTTTCAATTCCAATTTCGGAGCTAGCAAAGGGAATCTATTTTCTCAAATTGGCGAACACCATCATTGCTTTTTCAAAACAATAATTAATAATTGTTTTTATGTTCTCACTACCAAATGACGTTCATTATTTGAACTGTGCTTATATGTCTCCACTTCTCAAAAGCGTTGAAGAGGCGGGGATTCGCGGGATTCAGCGCAAACGTTTTCCAATTGATATTTTGCCGAGTGATTACTTCACTGAAGTGCAAGAAGTGCGCGAATTGTTTGGAAAATTGATCAATGTTTCACCAAAGAATGTTGCATTGATTTCATCGTCATCTTATGGATTGGCAAATGCGATTAATAATATTCCGTCAAATCAGGGCAGTCATATTTTGATGGTAGGTGAGGAGTTTCCTAGCGATTATTTCTCTGCACGTAGATGGTGTGATACGCATCAAAAAGAACTTGTTTTTGTAAAAGCTCCAGAAGGATTTGACAGAAGAGGAGAACGTTGGAATGAGGCTATTCTAGATGCAATAAATCCCAACACTGCCGCTATTGTTATGTCGCCAGTGCATTGGGTTGATGGAACGAAATTTCGAATGA
>JBJOKO010000183.1:0-5778 GCA_046046035.1 Bacteroidota bacterium
ATGCATAACTCGAATTCGGAACTTCTTCCGCACCAAGCGATAAAGATGAACCTTCACATACTGGACCTTCATTCAGAATAATTGGAGTTGCTGGAATCGGATTGATTTCTATCATCGATTCTGCAACCTCACTGGTGCAGTTATTCACTGTGACTGCTAGCGTGTAGATGCCTCCCATATTTACATCTGCAGCGTTATTGATCAAAGGATTTTGCTCTGTAGAAGAAAATCCATTTGGACCATTCCATGCATAAATCGCATTCGGAACTTCTACTGTTTCGAGTGATAACATGTCACCCGCGCAATAAGAACCATCGCTGATGATTGTGGGAATAGCAGGTGCTTCTTGAATCTCGATTGTTGTTGTTGCAATAGTGCTTGTGCAATTATTCAAACTAATCAAAACAGTATAAACACCACTCCAATCAGTGCTCGCTTCTTCGATAGTAGGATTTTGACTACTTGATGTAAAATCGTTTGGACCTGACCAAGAATAAGTCGCGCCTTCAACCGTCGGAACTTGCAACGAGATGTTTTCTCCTGCGCAAATAGGGCCGCTGTTCTCCGCAGTTGTTGCCTCCATTTTAGTTCTTAAAATAGCGCCATTGTTTCCTACGATGTACATGACGTTTCCATCCACAAATTTGATTGCATTCAAATCATGATCCCATGAAATGGTTTCAACACTCCAACTGGTGCCGCCATCTGTTGTTTGGAAAATCTTCCCGTAGTGATTGTAATCATAGCCAACAGCATAACCAGTACTCGCATCCAAAAATGCTAGCGATGTAAGTGCGAAATTGATGTTGTTTGTTTGTTGTGTCCAAGTCGTTCCACCGTTTGTAGTTTTGCGAATATGTCCTGAAACACCCGCGATATAACCGATTTGAGCTGTTGGAAAGTAAACTGCATTAAGGTCTAGCGAAGTGCCACTGTAAAGCACATTCCAGGTTGTACCACCATCAGTAGTCTTTAGCAATCTTCCAGATGCACCTACTACAAATCCGAGGTTGGCATTAACAAAATGAATGGCCCTCAAATTATCCGTCACATTACTTGTTTGCGGTAGCCAGTTCGTACCACCATCAATAGTTTTTAAAATATTTCCTCCAGCGCCAACAACGAAACCAGTATCTACACCAGTGAAAAAGACATCTCTGAGTTCAACCGTGAGTCCACTCGTTTGTGTTGTCCACGTAGCACCTCCGTCGATTGATTTAGAGATAAGTCCCGTTGTTCCTACAATGTATCCTACTTCCTCCGATGTAAAATGCACCGCATTTAGGTGGTTCGTAACACCGCTGTTTTGAAGAATCCAATTTGCTCCACCATCTATTGTTTTTAATACAGTTCCGTTATCTCCAACAGACACGCCATGGCAATCACTTGCAAAATGTGCATCATTCAAATCCTCATAGTATTCACTAGTTGAAAAGGGCACCCAATCGAGCCCCGCGTTATTTGTTTTAAGCATGATACCGCTTTCACCTACAGCCACGCCGATAGATGCATCATTGAAAAAAACAGCGCGCAAGTTGATGGTTGTTCCGGAGGTCAAATAGCTCCATGAAGCACCTGCATTGGTAGTTTTCAAGATTACTCCTGAGCGTCCAACAGCATAACCAGTAGTTGCATCTGCAAATTTCAAAGAGTACAATTCATACGCTTGAAAGAAATTCAGAATAGTCCAAGTAGTTCCGCCATTTGTAGTTTTCAAAATTTTGCCATTAGAGGCGGCGTACCCGTTTAGTTCATCGGTGAAATAGATTGAATAGATTGCTAGAGTAGTTCCGCTGGTTTGATTCACCCACGTTGCTCCACCATCAGTAGTTTTCAGAATTTTTCCGCCGTTCCCTGCAACGTATCCTGTCGTTTCGTTCACAAAGAAAACAGAATTGTAAAACGTCACACCACCTGTATTTTGGTTAACCCAAGTGGATCCGCCATCAAGCGTTTTATAGATCGCCGCAGCCGAACCATTTGAGCCAACTGCATAGCCTAGATTGCTATTGATAAAAATGACCTCCGTTAATGCTGGTGAAGGGCTGGGGAGTTGAATCCAATCCTCGCCACCATTGGTCGTTTTGAGGATGATATTATCATAGCCGACCACATATCCGGTATCGACACTATAAAAAAACACAGATTCGAAAGTGGCAGTTACTCCGCTTTCTAGAGCGAACCATTCCTCGCCGCCATTTATTGTTTTGAGAATTTGTCCATCCATACCTACGCTGTATCCAATTTGATCACTTGGAAAATGGACAGAAAATAAGTTCACACCTTGTGGCAAAGGATTTTGCCAATCCCAATTTTGCGCAAAGCTCTTAAGTCCCATGAGACAAAGGGCAGGAAGAATAAATAGAAGTAAAGTAAATCGACGAGATATACGGTTGGAAAAGGCGATATGAATCATTAGAAGGGTATTAATTATAAAAAAGCAATGAATGAATCCGAACCCTGTACAGCCCACTCAAGCTTTGGTTCAAAGGTAAACTGATTCCGGATTTCTGATTCCTGATTCCTGATTTCGGATTCCTGATTTCTGATTCATTGTCACACCGCCACACTGAATCACCGCCACACTTTGTTTTTTTATTGTCACACCGCCACACTGAATAACTGTCTCACATTATAGTTTGGTAGTGTGGTAGTTTTGAGTTCGAGTACGAAGTGCGATTACGTTTCCGCATTTCCACTGTCACACCGCCACACTGTCTCACTGTTTTACTGTTTTTTCATTCGGGTGCATTTGACTGCATTTGTGTTCATTTGGGTGCACTTTTTCATTGTCACACTGTCTCACTGCCAAACTGTTCAAACCTTTTTCCAAAAAACGATTTTATCCTCACCGTCTTTCCAGAAGTCTTTGATCACTGCGGCTTGTGTGTATCCGATTTTATTATAAAGATTTCTAGCACCATTTTGAGCGTCGTCACTGGAGGTTTCTACGATGAGTATTCTGCCGTCTTTGGTTTTAAGGTGTTGTTCGATGTATGCCATCATTTCACTTGCGATACCTTTTCTTTGGGCGTCTTCGGATACACCAATTGCCAATAGATTGTATGTGCCATCAGTGAATTTTTCTTGGACGCAGTAGCCTATTGCAACTGGCTTATTGTTGTCAATGCAGGTAAACCAATAGTCTTGTGTTTCAGGATTGTTGAAGTAATCAGAGCTCATTTCTTCCAAATATTCAGAAGGAAACAATCCACAAGAATCAACTACTTCTTTCAGTCCGTCAATATCATTAATAGTTACAGCACGTAATTGGTGTTTCATTTTTTTAATTCGTTGAAATCTGTTTGACGACCAAAGTAGGGTAGAAGTGAGGAGGTTTGATTGTGGAGTTGGGTTTTACCGCCACACGGTCTCATTTTTTTTCATTTAACATTGTCAAAAGACTTGAAGTTGATTTTAGAGCCTTATGGTCGAGACCTGATTTTATCGTTAGTTCTAAAAAGTCTTTCATTGAAGAATGAAGTCTTTTCGTTTGATTTTTATCTTCAATATAAACGTCAAGCACTGAACCTGCACCACCATTGAATGCTCCCGAAATCACTTTTTCTTTGAAAGCCTTTTGGTCTTCTTTATGAACTGCGGACATTATTTGTAATATCTCTTGCGCTTGTGCAGTGTAAGCCGAGTCTCTTAGGATTTGGTACATCTCAGTCAGAAGAGTAGTCATGCGCTCCTTGTTTTCTTCTGTGAAATTTACTTTATGATTTCTTTTATTAAAGAAGCTTAACATGTTTTCTTTTTTTATTCCAACCACGATGTAAATATACTGTTTGGACGTTTAAACCTCAATGTCCATTGTTGTATGTTCCGAAAGTCTTGAAGTAGCGGTAACATTTCATTCGGGTTCACTCGGGTTCATTTGTTTCCACTTGGGTGCACTTTTGATAGACCCCACGACCCCGCGACCTCCCGAACATTCGTGTTCACTTGAGTGCATTTGTGTTCACTTGGTTTCACTTTTAATGACCCCACGAACTCACTACCACTGTGATCCAAAGAAAAATTTTTGCCACAGAGTTAAAAGAGAATAACAGAGTTACACAGAGAGGTTTTTGGATAGCCCCAAAGGGGCGATCCCCTTCTTTAAGTAATTGATCTTTATCTAAATCGTCTGTTAATTTAAATTAATCGAAATCCTTATCTACAATTTCAAAAAGATAGGTGTGTTTGTAATCATATCCTTTATTTCTCTTGCGAGTAATATTTGTTAGCCATTCGCATCCACATTTATAATCTCTTTTAAGAGTGTCGTTATTTGATCCAATAATAATGAGCTCTTCAATGTCTTGAGCTGGATATATAGATTCATTTTCGGGTTCACCAGAATATTGTGGGAGTTCTCTGAGGTTGTAGATATCTCCTGGAAATAAAACTAGCGATGCTGTGCCCTGAGAATTTGAGTATAATAGTTCAAAATGTAAAGTGTCTTGAGAGCTATTTTGTATAGTTCTCGATATTTCGGTTGAGCCTCTTTTGCATCCGATAAGAAGCACGGCAATCACAAGAGTAAATAAGTATTTCATTTTGTTTGACTTTGTAATTATATTTTCCAAAGAACACCAATGGTTCCGACATGATTCCAATCACTCCAATTCTTGTATTGTTGAAGTGTTTGACCATCTTCAGTTTGTATTTTGAATTCGGGTGTCCAAATACTTTGTTTTATAAATATTCCCATATGATCGAACATGAAGTTTACAGAAAAATCATTTCTCCATATCCATCTCTCTACTTGATTCTTTTGAAGCACATATGCATCCCTTGGAGAATTAGGATCTTCGTCCACCACCATTTTGGTTATACCATATCCCTCTAGCATAGTATTGTGTTGCATATACCTTATCGATGTTGAGTAATTCCATGTAACGTCGAACCAATTTGGACTTGTGAAGTTCAAATCAATTCCTCCGCGTTCTTTTAAACTTTTATTGGAGAGATTACATCCTATCGCAAAACTTGTATTATCGTGTCCTAAGGAAAAATTCCATAGCAGCGATGGATATATCATATGATTATCAAGGTGACCTCTTTTAAACAACAGTAATTCACCGGAGGCAATATAACTAATGGCAATTCTTCCGCCGTTTGCAATCTGTGATTCCCATCCATTAGGTGTGACTGCAGTATATACAAGATCGCGATGTATTAAAGCTTGCAGTGCTCCCGGATTACTTTTACCTATTGTCCCTAATCTAAATTCACCTTTAAGTGAGACACGACCTCTGCGGGAAATTCGATATTTGGTTCTACCGAAATATTGGTAACTAGCATAAGGTCGATCCAAACTGTCAACTGCGGTAGGACTATTGAAAACACAGGTATCACGCAAATAAGGAGTGTAACCGTCTCCTCCGATGAAAATAGATTGATAGGTGTACCAATTTCGCGAGTTTAAACCACCAGGAAAAAATCTCATTTTGAATTTATCGGTTGCTGCCTCAAATCGAAATCCTCCTGTATAATCTCTATCGTCGTTTAAGCCAGGATATGAAAAGAACAAAACATCATTTGAATGAGAAGCAGATATCCATTTTAACCAACTTTTGGAAGTGTTTGTAAATCTGTAATTAGAAAATTCTTTACTCATTACTTCTTCCATGCGAGTATTTACAATTTCCTTTTGTTTGTTGCGATAGAGCTCTGTCTCTTCAAGTCTATTATAGGAATTGGCCGGAATCCCAAGGTCTAATTCGATTTGATTTTGAATCCAAGTAATTGTTGCCGAATGATTAATATTGTCAAGCAAAAAGGCTAAAT
>JBJOKO010000184.1:0-5753 GCA_046046035.1 Bacteroidota bacterium
TTCAACGGCCATATTGCGGGCCATCGACAATACGAAAGCTGTTTTACCCATACCAGGACGAGCCGCGATAACGATCATATCCGAACGCTGCCATCCGCTGGTAACGCGGTCGAGAGCAGTGAATCCAGTAGGAACACCACTAACGCCACTTGTATTTTGACGAGCCAACTCGATCTGATCCAAAGCGGTCTTGATCAAGGCACTCATTTTATCGTAGTTCTTTCTGATGTTACCCTCTGCTACTTGGAAGAGGTTATTCTCAGCTTTATCTAAAAGATCAAATACGTCGGAAGTCTCGTCGTAAGCGTCTTTGATGATATCATTGGAAATACGAATCAACTCGCGTTGAATGTGTTTCTGAGCAATGATACGTGCGTGCGTTTCAACGTTTGCCGTAGAAGCGACACGGTTTGTAAGAGAAGAAATATAAAGAGGTCCGCCTACCAATTCCAATTGCGCTGCTTTGCGAAGCGCGTGAGTAACCGTAAGAATATCAACAGGATCACCCTTTCCAAACAAGGTGGTGATTGCCTCATAGATGCGCGCATTCGCTTCTTTATAAAAGCTAGATGGCTTAAGAATATCGATAACAGCGTTGAGCGAATTTTGCTCAAGCATCATGGCTCCGAGAACGGCTTCTTCCAAATCAACGGCTTGTGGAGGTAGCTTTCCTAACTCAACACCCATGGATTGATTCATAGCATCACGAATTCCTTGAATTCGGTCGCGTCGCTTCTGTCTGTTATCTTGTTCGTTCATTTTTTTGAGGGACGTCAAAAATACTTCATTCGCATCGTGAGAAAAGAAGGAAGTTTATTTTTTTGGAATAGTAATGAACGTAAGATGTTCAAATTATTACTGCCCTGATTACTATAAATTTACATCAAATAATGCGCTCTTCAGAACGATGAAAGAGAATACTTATCAACGAAAAATGGACATTATCGTCGTATCAAATCTCCCCACCACACTCCTCTTCCAAATGTTCCGATCACGAGTTTGTTTGCTGTGTTGTTGATTGCCATGGTCTTTATCTGTACTCCCGGCAAGCCCTTCATTAGTGTCCATTGTGACTCACCAAATCTGCGAGTGAATACACCATAATTACTGCCCAAATAAAGTCTCTTCTCTGGGCCACGCTGCAATACCATTGCTTCGCATTTACTGTATCCTAGATTCGATGTATAATCTTCATACTTCTCTCCATCATACCACCATATTTTTCCTGTAGGTTCGTTGCGTCCATAAAGCAGCCAAAATTTCTTTGGATCCTCTGGGTCTATTTCAATTCCCATGATCCAACCTTCGATTGGAATATCGGTTACTTTCTCCCATTTGATAAGGGTTTCATTCTGTTCAGTGATATTGAACGTTCTCCAGATTTGAGGATGAATACGTGTTGTATCTAATGCATAAACATACATTACACCAGGGTGATTTTCCGACATAAAAAAACGATACGCATTGTATATCGCGGGATCAATTTTCGGCGCTTCAAAAACAGTCTTCCATGTTTTTCCTGTATCAGCAGAACGAGACAATTTTGCACCACTACAAAAAACAAAATTGTTGTTTGTTGGATGCATTCGAATCCATGTGTGCCATTCGGTTTTTGCACCTGATGCATTCGAACCTGTTTCAAATGTTCTACCATCTTCACTGCGCTGGATATTGCCATTTTGCATAGTAGAAAACATAATCTTTGGATCGCTCGGACTGATGATGGTTTCGAATCCATCGCCCCAGCTCACGTGCCACCAATTGCCGTCTTTTAAAAGATTTCCTCCCACATCATACCCACCATAAAGAATTTGTGGTTCTAATGTTTGTGAGGTTGAGATTCCGAAAATGTTAGCGGCACCAATTCCATTGTCACTAGGCTCCCAAGTAATTCCACCGTCTACACTCCTACTCACCCCGCCATCGTGCGATGCAAACATCCATTTTCCATATTTATCATAGATAATGTGATGGCAGTCATCATGCATTTGATTCTTGCCAATTTTCACAAATGTTCTTCCTTGATCTTCGCTTCTATAAAGTGGTTGAACGTTGCCAACCATCATCCCCTTATTCGTTGGAGAAACAGCAAATGCGCGTGCCCTAGTAGGAATAATATTCCCCATATCCGTGCGAAGAGAACGAACGAATGTCCATTGTTTTGATTTTAAATCAAATTCAAATAATGTTCCTTCCCCCAAACTACTTTGTGTAACCGCTTTCGAGCATGTCACTGCCACGAATAATTTACCCGGCTCCATAGGAGTCCATTGTGCATTCATTCTCAAGAAAGGATATTGATCACTTTCTGGATAACTCGGATTTGCAATTGTTGTCCATGTCTTTCCACCATCTTCACTCATCAAGAACTTGTCGCCCGTTGCCACAATCACGTCTTTGCTTCTACCCTTTCCATTAATTATAGTAATAGAATAAAAGTATCCGTCAGCCACTTTTCTCCATTTTACTGTTTCTGGTTTCAATGCATTATCGCTAATAAATAATCCATTGTTCGAAGCCACTATCAACTGTTTCGCGCGCTTGGGGTTTGATTTGATATCACAGATATGACTATAATAATCATCTTCCTTTCCAAAAGGAAGCATTTCATTTTCAATCAAGCCATTCATGGAGACATATGTTTCTGCGGCATCTTTTGTCATCCAAACTCCATCAGAAAATTGGAATAAATCATCACCATCGCCTGTGGCCAACCACCAAGTATTTTTCTTTTTTGCGTGAGGGGTTAGGCAGGCAACGCCAGATATTGCAAGCTTATCAGTACCTGCATTGGTCCATAAATTTCCTTTGTTAGTTGAGATCCACGCACCGCCTGTTGGAGAACAAGCCCACATGATGTCTTGATATTTTGGATGAATAACAAGATAGTTTATTCTACCTGTGCCATTACCTCTACCTGCTGCATAAGTAGGAATCGCTTTGCCTCCTGGGTTGAGTTCTTTGGGTTGAACATTCGGTCCCAAATTCTCCCATTGCCAATCAAGTGTTTTCGCCACTTGTGTGCGCACAGGAAAGTGCGTTGGTTCTGCTAATAGAATCGGTTTGGTAAACTTCAAAGGCTGTTCAACTTCCGATACACCAACTGTATCGATAAGATGTTGAGCATTCAAAAACATAGAACTAACGAAGCACAGCAGTGTAAATAATATTCGCATCATCAATAAATATTGTCTCGTAAAGTTACGTGTTTCTCCAAAAAAAAAAACCGTCTCGCCAAAGGCAAGACGGTTATTATTTTTTCAAGTGATAAATTATTTTACACCGAAAGACTTCTTGATTTTTGGAACAAAATCAAGCTCTTCCCAAGGGAACAATTTCACTTTCATTTTCTTCACTTTGCCGCTACCATCTTTGAATGAGCGTTCTACTACTTCGCACTTTCTACCCATGTGGCCATAAGCCGCAGAGTCGCGATAAATTGGAGTACGAAGATTGAAACGCTTTTCGATAGCGTATGGACGTAGGTCAAAAATCTCAGCCAATTTCTTAGCGATTTCACCGTCAGTCATTTTCACTTTTGCAGTACCGTATGTGTTTACATAAAGTCCTACTGGCTCAGCTACTCCGATAGCATAAGCTACTTGCACGAGAGCTTCATCAGCAACACCAGCAGCAACTAAGTTCTTAGCAATGTGACGTGTTGCATAAGCAGCAGAACGGTCAACTTTACTTGGATCTTTTCCTGAGAATGCACCACCACCGTGAGCACCTTTTCCACCGTAAGTATCCACGATAATTTTACGTCCAGTAAGACCAGTGTCTCCGTGAGGACCACCGATTACAAACTTTCCAGTTGGATTAACGTGAAGCGTATATTTTGATTTGAAAAGCTTCTGAACGCGAGCAGGGAAAAGCTTTACAACGCGTGGGATAAGAATATCCTGAACGTCTTTCTTGATTTTCGCAAGCATTTTATCATCGTTCTTATCGAAGTCATCATGCTGCGTGCTGATAACGATAGCACTCAAACCAATTGGTTGGTGGTTGTCATCGTACTCAATTGTAACTTGGCTTTTCGCATCAGGACGAAGATATTTCATCAACTTTCCTTCTTTGCGAATAGCAGTAAGTTCACGTAGCAATGAGTGAGCAAGTTCCAATGGCAAAGGCATGAAGTTGTCCGTTTCGCGAGAAGCATAACCGAACATCATTCCTTGGTCACCAGCACCTTGATCTTCCTTCTTTTTACGTTCAACACCTTGATTGATATCTGGTGATTGTTCGTGGATCGCTGAAAGAATTCCGCAAGAATTAGCTTCGAACATGTATTCGCTTTTGGTGTAACCAATTTCACGAATTACCTGACGAGCGATTTCTTGAACATCAAGATACGTCTTAGACTTAACTTCACCAGCAAGAATAACTTGACCAGTAGTAACAAGAGTCTCACATGCCACTTTACTATCTGGATCGAAAGCCAAGAAGTGGTCGATGAGTGCGTCCGAAATTTGGTCGGCTACTTTGTCTGGGTGTCCCTCAGAAACAGATTCTGAAGTAAAAAGATATGACATTGTGTATTGTGTTTTTTTTTGAACGTCGGCAAATGTAATAATAACAAGGCGATTATTGAACCATTAGTTTTTCAACGAAAAGACTATCACCTTGTTGAATGTGAAGAGTATATACTCCCGACTCCCAAGCAGAGACGTCAATGCTATTCATTCCGCTATTCAATTGTGCCGTGAAAACTGTGCGTCCTAATGCATCAATAATCTGAACAAGTTCTTTTTCTTCACTTGTCCATGGGATATTGATTATATCTGAAGCAGGGTTTGGATAAATATTGATCTCTTGTGAAACTTTATGTTCAGTAACTCCCACAAGCGTTGGAATAAAACGATAAACTGTACCGTCTACTGGCGTGTCTGTAAGATAAGAAGCATTATTAAAGTCACCTGGTGTTGCCGCATAAATCCATGTTGGAGCAGCAGGATCACCAGACAACATATAAGCGCCTTCCCATGCATAATCGGGAACTTCAACATAGTTGCGAATAAATGTTACAGGAATGCCTTCGTAATCTTGAATCACATTGTTATCCAGGTTTAGGCTTGGACCGTAATGGAATTCAATCGCATTGTCTTGTTCGAATAACCACATCTGAAAATTCATGCGCATCGAATAATTCGTCGCTTGAATATCATCATTGTAGAACGCTACATTCGACCATTCTAATTTGAAAATTTGCGCACCAGGAGGACCTTCCAATAGATAACGGACGTCGGATGCGGCTTTACCATTATTATCATATTCACTATCTATCAAATCCATCATGTAGGCAGAAATTTGACAATCAGGCGAGCCACCAGTGATATTCTTAAATAACAATTCAGCTCCATAGCCATCGTATCCATAGAATACCAAAGAATCAAAGTTGTAGCCTAAATATTCGAATTCAAAACCTATTGGCATAGACCAATCCGGATCATCCCAAACCATTCCTTGATTTAATGATGTTGAATTTTCTAAAGGAGCATAAGTACTGCTTGATACGAATAGCTCGAAATATGGATTGTCCTGTGCCTTAGAGGCAAACGTCAACAAAACGATCGCGAATGAGAAGTAGAGTTTTTTCATATTGATTTAGAATTGAGGGCCAAATGTGGTAAATATTTCTTACATTTGCACCGCTTTATCAAGAAAGACGGAGGGAAATGGCCCTATGATGTCTTGGCAACCCACCTAGCCTTAGTGCAAGGAAACGGTGCCAACTCCAACTCACCGATGGTGAG
>JBJOKO010000185.1:0-5725 GCA_046046035.1 Bacteroidota bacterium
ACCCCCCCCCCCCCCCCCCCCCCCCGCCCATTGACGTTGATGAAAGACAATACTATTGAACACAGTTTCCCCATGGATAATCCGTTTGGTGGTGATGCTTTGAGTGCTATTCAAAGAGTAGCTTCTCAATTGGGAATACCAGTGATAGATGGGTTTCCGGCGGGTCACATGAGTGATAACCGTGCATTTTACAATGGTAGAGAAGTGCGATTGATTTGCAAAGAAGGCAAAGCGGAGTTGTCTTGGATTTAGGACAATTATTTAGTTAAAAACTTCTTTTGAAGGATGTTGGAGATTCAAGGGAAAGAGGAACATTTGCAGGGATAAACGTACTTTTTTACTAGGATAGTGTAAAAAGTACACTAAGTATACGTAAATTGGCCACGCAATTATTTAATATTGATCCGGACTACGATTTTGGGATTGTTGGTATCAGCAGCCAAGATCGTGATTTTCGGTTGGCATGGGCGCTGAACCTCGCCTTTGATTGGAACCTCTCTCGTGTTGAGAATCATGAAATCCCGATGAAGTCGGGAATCTCTAGTCACGCGATGTATGAGTTTAAAGATGAAGATAACGTTATCTACACTTTACTTTCCAATAAAGGGAGCGGCGGATATTTGTTGCCAGAAATGAGCGGTTTCGATTTCGTGCTGCGAATAGATGGTTACTGTCATCTCGTTGATGATGATTTATTAAAAGCAATACGCAGCATTCCATTTGTCTTGGCTGCGATTGAGTTGAACGGAGAAAAATTGAAGACAATACAAAATTTGATTACGGAGTAAAAAAATGGACAGAAAAATATTGAGAGAAATGAAGAAGACGAAAATTGTAGCGACGATTGGACCAGTGTCATCCAACAAAGAAGTTTTGAAAGGAATGATTCAGAATGGTCTGGACGTTGTGCGTTTAAACTTTTCTCATGGTGCACATGAAGATCATCAAAAGGTGATTGAATTTGTGAGAGAGATTGATGCGGAATTAGGCACGAACACCTCTTTGCTTGCGGATTTGCAAGGACCGAAACTTCGTGTAGGTGAAATGGAAAATGGTTCTGTAGATCTTACAGTTGGGCAGACTATTACAATTTCTACAACAAAGCAAATTGGAACGAATCAAGTAATTTATACGAACTACAAAGAGTTTGCTCAAGACGTGAAAGCGGGTGAGCGTGTATTGCTTGATGATGGTAAATTGGTGATGAATATTTTGTCAACCAATGGAAAGGATACCGTGCAATGCGAAGTTGTACAAGGCGGTCCACTATCTTCTAAAAAAGGATTGAATCTTCCAAATACAAAGGTGAGTTTGCCTTCTCTATCAGAAAAGGATTTGAGTGATTTACATTTTGCTCTAAGTCATAATGTGGATTGGATCGGACTTTCTTTTGTTAGAACAGCGGAAGATGTTAGAGCATTGAAAGAAATTATTTTCAGTGCAGAAAAACATGCAAAGGTTGTTGCTAAAATCGAGAAGCCAGAGGCGGTTGATGATATTGATGCGATCATTGAAGAAACAGATGCAGTGATGGTTGCGCGTGGTGACCTCGGAGTAGAGGTGCCATTGCAAAACGTTCCATTGATCCAGAAGATGGTAGTTCGCAAATGTGTTGAAAGAGCGAAGCCTGTAATAGTTGCAACGCAAATGATGGAGAGTATGGTTTCTAATATGACTCCTACGCGTGCGGAAGTTGCGGACGTTGCTAATGCTGTACTTGATGGCGCAGATGCGGTGATGTTGAGTGGTGAAACTTCAGTAGGAAAATATCCTGTTGAAGCAATTCGCATGATGAATAGCATCATCGGTGAAGCGGAGAAATATGATGATTTGTATTACAAGGAAGAGGCTCCAGAGCAGATGAATGAGACGCGCTTTGTTACTGATAGTGTTTGCTACAGTGCTTGTCGTCTTGCTAAACGCGCGAATGCTACTGCAATTCTTACGAATTCATTTAGTGGTTACACTGGCTACAAGATTGCGAGCTGGAGACCACGCACAAATATTTTTGTCTTTACTGCTAACAAGAAAATTCTTACTCAGATGAATCTGGTATGGGGCGTGAAAGCTTTTTACTATGATAAAATGGTAAGTACAGATCAGACGATTGCTGACATTCGTTATTTCTTGAAAAAGCACGAATACATTACGGAAGGTGATTTTATTATCAATATCGCTTCAATGCCGATATTCGAGCAAGGAATGACCAACATGATCAAACTAAGCAAAGTGTAATTTACACTTTGCCTAGTTTTGGATCAACCGATTTTCACTTGATTATTTTAAACTCAGCACGACGATTAAGTTCGTACTGATCTTCTTCGCATGGAACATCATCAACGCAACCGTTGAGTGGTCTTTGCTCTCCATACCATTCGGCTTGGATTCTATCTTTTTTCACTCCCTTAGAGATGAGGTAACCTTGAATGGCCATAGCTCTCGACATGGATAAGCTTTGGTTGTAAGCGAGGCTACCGCGCGAGTCGCAGTGTGCTTTGATTAATATTTTCGTGGTGCCATTTTCTTTGAGAATCTTAGCGATTTCATCGAGTTTGGCTTTATCTGTTTCTCTTATGAATGATTTATTGTAATCGAAGAATACATCATCAAGAGCAAGTGCTTCAAGATCAATAATTGGAACTGCAGTTTCGAAATCGATTTTACCTTTTCCTTCAATTGGTTTTTCGGTTTCCTTTTTCGCATTAGCAATGTTCTCCTCTTCTTTTGCTTTCACGCGTGCTACTAAATTATCAATCTCAAGGATTCTGTTCTTTGGTTCAGATTCAGTAGGCATAAGTTCAGAAGCTCTCGTATAAAGTTCTTTTGCTTCTGCGTATTTCTTAGCTAGCATTTTGTTTTCTGCAGAAGAAATTAGCTTGTTGTAACTCGCTCTAGTTTCTTTAGAAGTCAAGTCACTTAGGTTAACCGTAGACTTTGCAAGTTCCATTTCTTTGTAATCCGCAAGCGGACCGATGTGTTGAATTTTGGTGTTCAACTCCATTTCCTTTTGCCCAAGATTCACATAAGGATCTTTGATGGTTGCAGGAATATCGTAAATGAAGATCGGTTTGTCGGAACCTGCGATTTTAGGGTTGGTGAGTTTCACTTCCACATGATCTCCAGGGAATCCAATGTATTGGAATTGACCTTTAGCATCTAGTTTTCTCTCGGTCACTTCTCCACGATTTGTTGAAGTAATCTGTACGTTTTCTCCTTCTAGAGTTATGAGTGGGTCATTAAGAGCAACGGTTCCAGTAAGAATCATTTGTTGCAGTGTCAAGAATTGGAAGAAATAGAAATCATCATTTCCTTTTCCAGTTCTATTTGAACAGAAGTATCCACGGTCGGCAGAATCATCATACCAAATAGAAAAGTCATCGTCACGACCATTGATAGGCGATCCCATATTGCTCGGAGCGAGCCATCCGCCTTTGAATTGTTCTGAGAAAAAGATGTCAAGTCCACCTAGTCCGGCGTGACCATCACTTGCGAAATAGAGCGTTCCTATATTAGAAATATACGGGAACATTTCGCTGCCGGCAGTATTGATGTTTGGTCCAAGATTAATTGGAGCATCCCATGATTCGCCATTTTTTTGAGAAACGTAAATATCAGAACCACCGAATCCGCCAGGTCTATTGCTCATGAAATAGAGGAATTGTCCATCAAGGCTTAGACATGGATGTGCATTTGAAAATTCTTCGCTATTAATAGTCAATTCTTCTGGTGATGACCATTTGCCATCCACCATTTTTGAGCGGAATATTTTAAGGTTATAAGTACCTGCTTTATTCTTCTTATTACTAGTCTTAGTAAAATATAAAGTGTTTGATTTTGAATCGTAACAGCCTGCAACTTCGTGTTTAGAACTGTTGATTTTTTTATCCAATCTTTTTGGACTAGAAAATTCAAAATCTGTGCTTTGAGTTACTTCGTAAATGTCTAGAAATGGGTCAGCATTTTTTTTACTGTTCGCAAGGAGTTCAATGTTGATTGCAGAAACTAGAAATTTGTCTTTACCATATTTGGCAATACCCATGACTGGGTCTGCATTATTTATTTTTAGTTTTCGCATTTCATATTTCAATGTATCTGCGAAAAGGTCTAGATAATATTCTTTATCTAATGTGTGGCTTGTTGCGCGTGAATCATTTGGTTTTTCAATTGCATATTTTGAATACCAATTCACTGCTTCTTCGTACTGCCCCATGGACTTCAAAGCTTCTGCGTAGTAAAGCATATCGTCAGGGTTTTTAGTTCCCTGTTCAATGGTTTTTTTATACCATTCTGCAGAAACAGAAGGCAAGCCCATTCGACGATAGGTGTCCGCAATTCTTCTAGTAATATTCGGGTCGTTAGGTGACATTTCCAATGCACTTTCAAAATAGAAAAGCGCATCTTCATAATTCATTTTATCAAATTCTTTGTCTCCTTTGTCGAGCTCGATAGCTGCTTGAGAAAAGCTATTTATTGAAATAACAATTCCGCAAATAAGTGCTAATAGACGTTTCATAGGGCGTGGTATAGACATTAGAAATATCTAGGATAAATAATTCTCTTTCTTTTTGTAGCGAGCGCATAGCTCGCTATTAATTCATGGCTTCCGAAGTTTGTTCTGATGAGTGCATTGGTTGCTACATCTACAGAATAACCAATTCTAATTTTTTTATCTACTTGCCATTGAGCGAGCAGACCAGCATTCTCACCGATATGAGAGAATGCGCCAAAAGTGAATTGATCCATCAAAATGACGTTGCAATAGAATCCTAAAGAAACGGGAGCTCCAGGCACTGCTCGGAATACGAAGTTTGGCTGCAATTTGATTTGTCGATTTATTTTCCAAATCTTTCCAGCTGTTAAATGGAAAGTTGGTTCAGATCGTCCATCTAGAAGTTCGTATTCAGAGGTTCCTTTTTTCTCCAATTTCGGTCTCAATAATTTTGGTATAGACAAACCGATGTAGTGGTCTTTTTTATAATAGAAAATACCAAAACCTGCGTTTGGAATCATCGCTCCTTTGGTGTTATAAAAGAATGACGGATCTACATCACCATAGTAGTCGCTTATCAAATCAAGATCAGTCAGGTTATTCTGATACATGTCAAATACTCCCTTCAAACCGAAAGCTAAAGTTGCTCTATTCGTCAGTCTTGCGCGATAGGCGAAGTCAATCGACATTTCGAATTTCGTAGTGGGGCCAACCTTGTCATGAACAAGAGTGGCACCCATAGCGAATTCGTTTTTCTTTAATGGCATATCAAAAGAAAGCACTTGTGTCATTGGTGCTCCTTTGAATCCAACCCACTGACTTCTGTGCATAGCAAGAACAGAAACTTGTTCCTTATATCCCGCATAAGCAGGATTAATGAATAGTTTGTTCATGATATACTGAGTATTCATTGCTTCTTGCTGGGCTACTGCGAGTAGGCTAGAAGTAAGGGTCAGTATTGTAATTACTATTTTTTTCATCATTTTATTTATGATGTTAATTAACGATTGAGGTAGATATATCCTTTCACTGGTTTCTCATCATTTCCGAGATCGAGAACATAGAAGTAAGTTCCTTTCGGCAGCAATGAATTACCAAGTGTTAGAGTAGATTCTGAGTATCCACCCCATGTGTTTTGATAATTTTCTGCTTCAAAGACTTTATGTCCCCATCGGTTGAAGATGGTAAGCTTGTTTCCTGGGTAATCTTCAAGTCCAATAATTTCGAAGACATCAT
>JBJOKO010000186.1:0-5680 GCA_046046035.1 Bacteroidota bacterium
TTCTAATCCTGCAGACCAAAGTTGATCAGCTTGATGCAGCCCCGACATGCCGATTCGATTGTAATCTGTCCCATTTTCATTTCCTGTCCAAGCGTTGTAAATAGGATGAACAGAGGCGGGAAGATTAATTGTGTTAGCATACGCTGAAGGTGGGATGTCCGATTCTGTATAGGTTGAAATAGCATCAAAAGCAGCAGATACGGCAGCAAAATCAGGATTCGATGCGGCTTGATCTTCGTCAAGCAATTGATCGTTGATGTAATAATAATCCTTGAGATCACTTGTGATGAAAACACCGTTCTGTTTCCTCACCAAATCATACCAAGCGCTATGTTCACCATGAATAATTTCAGCACCGAGATCGATATCAAAATCAGAAAAACCGGTAAGACTTCTCACGCGACCACCGATACGATCTGATGCTTCGAAAATTTGAACATTAATTCCTTTTTGTGAAAGAAGATAAGCGGCATATAAACCAGCAACACCAGCTCCAACAATACCAACGGAACCTTTGAATTGAATATCATCAAAAGGATTTTCCTTTTTACAAGATTGAAGAAAGGAGGGAAGCAAAAGCATTCCAGCCAAACCAGTTGATGAAGTATTTATAAATCTTCTTCTATTCATTTTGAAGAATGAAGTTTTTCCATTTTCTCGCCAAATGTCCAAGCCAAAGTTGTAGCACGAAATTTTGCATCAGAAGCTTTTTCTCCTTCGAAAAGTTCGTCTACAGTTTCATTGAATAGTGCCAACCACTGGTTGAAATGTGGTTTACCCACTTTCAAATGGGTGTGTTTATCAAAAACATTGGTGGTATATCCTGGTTGATCGAGCAGAACAAATGCCCAAAACTGAACCATTCTTGGTTTGTGTGCTTCAAAATCGAGTCCTTCGAAATGAGGAGCCAACATTTCATCTTTGAAGGCTTTGTTGTAGAATGTATCTACGAGCAAAGTCAAGTCATCATTATTTTGGATATCATGCTTCATGATGATTTACTTTTTTTAAAACGATAAATAACTCCGAAATGTCCGCCAAAATAGGGTTGTCTAAAATTCCAGTTGGCAACGCCTGTAGCATTAACTCCCCAATTTTCATTGATGAAAAATCCAGCTTCTATCTGAACTGGCACACCGATGGTCAAACCTGTTACAGTTCTGAATGCAGTGGTATCTTCGATATCATCTCCATAGATGCGCACATTTAATCCCATGCCTGCTGCCGCGCTGATGTACCACTTATTTCCGCCAAAAGCTTCTCCCCACATCATTCCCAACTCGATTATCTTATTCTTGTTGAATGTCACCGAATCGTTCGCACCCTCTATAAGTTCTTGTGAATAAGCGAGTCTTGCCGAGGACATTAGCACATCACTGCGCTTGGAGTAGGTGAGAGCTGTTTGCCAAGAGAGGTTATCGGCAGTATTTACACCATTTGAAAAGTTGATCCAACGTCTATTGGTCATTGGATTCTCAGAATATTGAGCCTTTGCAGTTTGAGCGGTTCCAATTAGAAGGAAGGCGCTAGCAATGAGAATGTTAATTTTCTTGTTCATGGTTGGCTTCATACGTCAAATATCTGCATGTATTGCCCGTATATTGCGGTTTTAAAAGCATGAGTTATTCAGTCAGGATGTTGATTCCGCGGGAATTTTGAGAAATTTGAGGCTAATGCATTGAATTTGTTGAAATTTAGTTACTTTTGCCCCCCCATTAATTCAATCATTGTTAACAGGGTTTAGGACCCACCAAACAATTTTATTATGTCATTAAAATTAAGACTACAACGTCACGGTAAGAAGGGTAAACCATTCTTCCACATTGTTGCCGCAGATGCTCGCGCTCCACGCGATGGAAAATTCATTGAGCGTCTAGGTAGCTACAATCCAAACACCAACCCAGCAACAATCGTTCTTGACAACAAGAAAGCATTGACTTGGTTGCAAAATGGAGCTCAACCAACTGAAACCATGCGTGCTATCCTTAGCTACCGTGGTGTGCTTTATGCTCTTCACCTTCAAAAGGGTGTTGCTAAAGGCGCTTTGACTCAAGAACAAGCTGATGCTAAATTGGCTGCTTGGACTGAAGCGAAAGAAAGCAAAATCCAAGCTAAGCGTGATGGCCTAGTAAAAGGTAAAGAAGAAGCTTTGCGCAGCCAGTTGAAACACGAAAAAGAAGTTAACGAAAACCGTCTTAAAGCTTTGGCTGCAGCACAACAAGTTGCTACTGCTCCTGAAGTTGAAGAGGCTCCAGCTGCACCAGCTGAGGAAGCACCAGCTGCTGACGCGGCTGCTGAAGAATCTACTGAAGCATAATTTTCGAAAGAAACTCATTTTAAAGCAGCCGTCTCGTATCCCGAGGCGGCTCTTTTTTTACAACACGACAATGATTCCAGATCGTTCAGAACTATACGAATTAGGCTATTTCACCAAACTACACGGTTACAAAGGTGAATTGACCGCTTATCTTGATACTGAGTCACTTGACTTCTATGAAGGCGTAGAGAATATTTTCATAGAAATCAAAGGACAGCTTGTTCCGTATTTTGTGGAATTGATCGAAACCAAGACGAATAAAACGGTTAAGATTAAATTGGAAGGTGTTGATACAGAAGAACTTGCCAAGTCTTTGGTAAAGTGTAAGTTCTTCATTCCACTCGAAGAAATCTCTCAAGGCGATGAAACAAGGATAGAATTGCGTTCTATCGTAGGATATCGCATTTTCGACGCCGAAAAAGGCGATATCGGCGTAGTTTCAGAGATTTTAGAATTAGCGGGAAATCCTCAAATAGAAATCAAATTTGGCAAGAAGACTATTTTAATCCCATTGCACGAAGATTTCATCACGCAGATTGATGCAGACAAAAAGGAAGTGCACATCAAAGCCCCAGAAGGTTTGATTGACTTGTTTTTGTAAAATTCAGAAAGTTCAGATTTCTTATTCGCTCTCTTTTTCCTTGAAGACAAATACGTCTTCATTGTCGCGCTTCATGTAATACGTTTCGCGCGCGAATTTTTCCAGAGATGAAGTATTGGAGTTGAGGTCCTGCAAAGCTGTTTTCGCTTGCTGGTTTTTGCGATCCAATTCGCGCACTTCTTTAGTCAAAGAAGCAAGCTCCAATCGTGTGCGGAGTATGTAGAAAAGATCCACTTCACTAAAAAAGCAAATCCACAACACAAAAATTGTCGTTGCAATAGTGTACTGATTTCGGAAGAAGCGAATTATTCTCTTTTTCATATCACAAAGAAAAATCATTTCCCCAAATCCAAAGCAAGTGCCTTCGTGAGGTTATAAACAGGAGTTAGTTTGATAGTTTGATAGTTTGATAGTTTGGTAGTTGGTGATAAGCAGGAGGTAGTAAGTATCAGAAATTAGGAATCAGAAATCCGAAATCATTTGTGTTCACTTGTGTGCATTTGTGTCCACTTGGCTACATTTGTTTAACTACCACACCATCAAACTACCAAACTACCTAATATGTCTCCTCATCTTCCTCGCAAGCACAGCGGCGGGGCAGACAGAGGTGCGTGGTTTTGTGTTTGACTCGTTTGATCAACAACCCATTGAAGGTGTTGCTGTTTCTAGTCGCATTCAAAAAATAGGAACGACCACAGACTCTACCGGACGCTTCACGATATTGGTCAAAAGCCTACCGGTTGAATTGAACTTCGCTCGACCTGGTTTTAGTTCTCAAAAAATTAGAGTCTCAGATTCGTTGGATTTTATTGTTTTCCTACAGCCCAATTCCTTGCTCGAACCTGTTGTCATTTATGCCGAAAAGGAGCAACGAATGGCTGGTAACAAAACACGCAGTATTTGGAATTACGCTTGGCTCGATGATCAATTGGTTGTCTGTGATTATGGCACTTCCCTCGATGATGCACGACTCGTTTACCTTACTCTCGATGGCGATACCATTTCATACATCGATTGCCCGGTGAGGCCTGTAGATATGTTTAATGATTGTCTCGGTGGTGCTCACTTGCAAGGAAAGGACAGCACATACCAATTCTACTATCATGAAGGTAAAATGGGATACCTGCCTGCTGAGGCCAACTTTATGATTAACTTCTTTCTGCGACGATGCGCTGCAGAAGATGATTATAATTTGTATTTCGCCATTCAAGATGGCGATTCTATCGTCGATAATTCAGAGACGAGTTATAAGTACAGATCCGCCAACGATGAAATGTGGTATTTCAGAGGTTCCAAAGAATTGGCAGATCGCTACTTATTCTGCAAGATAACCGACGACTTCACCAAAAGAATGAAGAAGGAGGAAGGTTCTTATGGTATATCTCCACTTGGGAAAACATCCATGGAGTCGGCCCAAAGCCTTGCTGCTTCACGCGTTTTCTTTGATAAAATAATGATTAAGGAAATCTATGCACCGCTCTACTGCGCTAATGATTCAGTCTATATCATTGATCACATCAACAACGGGATTTTGAGATTCGATCATTTTGGAAATTATTCTTCAAAAGTTCCAATTTATTATTCTGGAAATAAGAACTTCAAACGTCAATGTTTCCAAGACCCATATACTGCGCGGGTTTACGTTCGCTTTGAAAAAAGCGGAATCACCTTTTTACGAGAACTGAATCTTCAAACTGGTGCATTGGGTGAAGAGATTCGACTGCCTCATGTGTTTTTAGAGAACATTTCCATTCGCAATGGGTTTGTGTATTACCTGCACCGCGATGACAGTTCTCGAGAGGATCGCTTGCTTTCGAGATATCGGTTGTAGAATGCGGATTAGGACTTAGTTTTGCAGTCGAATTATGAATCACTTTGATCAGCAATCCATTCAGGATTTAGAGTTTGATTTTTTGAGGCACTTGCTTCATGATTATTGCGTGCAGCCTACGGCTATGCTGCGCATGGCCGAACTCGTGCCCTTGAAAGATCATGATCAACTCATGATCGAATTGAATCGCCTCAATGAATTCGTAAAAATCAGGAGAGAAGCTATTCCTTTTCCAGCAATGGATTTTGAAGAATTGGAAAATGAAATCAAATTCCTTCAAATAAAAGATAGCGTTCTCAATGAGGAAAGCTTTTCTCGATTGCATAGAGCAAGTAGTCTCTCTAATGAAATTTTAAAATGCTTCGAAGGTTTTGAATTGGCATTTCCAGAACTTCAAAAACTTTTGGATGATGTCGAATCAACCAATGAGATTACTCAAGCAGTAGAAAAAGTTTTTAATGCGAAATGGATTGTTCGAGACGACGCTTCTCCTGAATTGATGGCAATTCGCAGCGCTATCGCATCTGTAAGACGACAAATCGCAAAAAACTTTTCAAAGGTCCTGAAGGAATTTCAAGGAAAGGGATATTTGGGTGACACTGGAGAAGCTTTTCTCAATGAACGTCGGGTTCTTGCAATTTATAGCACGCACAAAAGGAAAATCCCCGGCGTTGTAGCTGGTAGCAGCAAGACGGGTAGTCTGACGTACATCGAACCTGAGATCAATATTCAACTCAACTTCGAAGTGGAGTCGTTGATGGATGATGAGCGCCAAGAGATTCGAAGAATATTATTGCAATTGACCAATAGCATTCGTCACCGATTGCCATTGATAAAAGAATATCAACGTCTGCTAACTGAGTTTGATTTTATTCAAGCAAAAGCAAAGTTGGCAATGGAACTCGTTGCCACGCTGCCGGAAATATGCGAG
>JBJOKO010000187.1:0-5678 GCA_046046035.1 Bacteroidota bacterium
CTTGCTTCAATTGAATTTCTTGACTGTTTCTCCCCAAGCACAAAGTGTCCCCGAGATGACGCCTGCTGTTTACCAAGCAACCGTGGCCGAAGGATTTGCAGGGAATATTCATTTTGAAATTGAAGGTTTACCGGAAGGTTTCATTGTAGAATGGGAAGCTAATGACGTACCCGCTCCCAGTACCGTTGCTTTTAGCATCACCGCGCCAGACGGCACTCTTGGAACGTATGACTTTCAAGTTGTAGCTACGGGAGAATTTCAATCATTCCGCAGAGACGCGTCTATCGAGGTAACAGAAAGTATTGTGATTTGTCCAGATTTGACCGGTGATGGAGTAGTAGGAACCGCGGATTTAGTGGCACTTAATCAACAATTCGGTTGTACGTCAAATTGCTCTGGAGATTTTAATCAAGATGGCGAGGTAAGCGTAACAGATTTTATACTTTTCTTAGCCTACTTCGGACAATTCTGTAACTAAGAATTTTGTTCAGAATTGCTCTGTTTGCGATACATCGCAGCGTATAATCCATCTACTTGCATCAATTCTTCGTGACTGCCTTGTTCTACTAGATAGCCTCTATCTAATACCAAAATACGCGTTGCGTTTTTTAATGAGGAAACTCGATGCGAGATAACAATGCTCGTTTTGTTTTCCATTATTCTGTCCAAAGCCGAAAGAATGTGTTCTTCCGTTTCGGTGTCCACTGCCGAAAGACAGTCATCAAAAAGTAGAATATTTGGATTCTTTGCAATTGCACGGGCTATCGAAATGCGTTGCTTCTGACCACCACTAATATTGATTCCGCGCTCGCCTAGCAACGTTTCAAATTGTTTGGGAAAGCCAATAATATTGTCGTAAACATCTGCATCCTTCGAAGCTTGTTTTATAATTTCTTCATCTTGATTTTCTAATCCAAAACCAATGTTGTTATTTATGGTATCTGAGAACAAGAAAACATCTTGTGGCACATAGCCAACGGCTTTTCTCAGAGATGATAAATTTTGATCTTTGATGTTTATTCCATCAATAGAGATACTGCCATTATTAGGATCAAACATGCGCAAGATCAATTGAGCAATCGTCGATTTTCCACTTCCTGTTTTACCAATTATAGCAACTCTTTCTCCTTTTTGAATTGAGAAAGAAACATTTTTCAATGCCTCCACTCCTGAGTCAGGATAAGTGAAATTGACATTTTTAAATTCAATAATTCCTTCAATATTGGTTGGCTTATCACTTTTCCTATTTTTAATTTCGGGCTCAGTCGCCAAGAATTCATTCACGCGGGCTTGACTTGCTTCTGCTTTTTGTACCAAACTAGTTACCCAGCCAACGCTCGCAAAAGGCCATGTAAGTTGGTTTACATAGAATACAAATTGAACAATCACACCGTATGTGATACCGCCTTCGATTACTTTATTAGATCCTACATAAACGGTAAGAATAGTGCTTAGTCCTACTAGTATCGCGATCACCGGCATGAATAGGGAATCCGCTTTTACCAGTTCCAATTGCTTCTTTTTATAATCATCACTTTCTTGCGAGAAAACTTCGGTATAGTATTTCTCTCTTCCAAAAGCTTTTAATACACGAATTCCACTCATAGTCTCTTGAACCATGGTAGAAAGCTTGGATTGCTGCGCTTGAACTTTTTCTGTTTTCTTATTGATGACAGTGCTAACATAGAAAATGGCAATCATCATGAATGGTAGAGGAGAGAGGGTGTACAGAGTTAGTTCCGCATCAATTCTCCACATTACCAAAACGCACATTACAACCAAAATAACAAGGTTGATCGTGTACATGATAGCAGGACCCAAATACATTCTTACACGATTCACATCTTCGCTAATGCGGTTCATCAAATCACCTGTTCTATTTCTTTTATAAAAACTCATATCGAGTTTTTGATAATGATCATAGATTTCATTCTTCAAATCATATTCAATATAGCGCGACATCACTATGATGGTCTGACGTTGATAGAAGAGAAAAATTCCTTTGATGATGTAAAAAACAAAATAAGCTATCGCTAGATATACTGCGATTTTTATAATTGTGCCAGTATATGAAATACCATCTAAAGCAATTGTTGTGTCGTTATTTCCAAACCATGATTGCATCACTTGGTAGGAATAGGGCGATGGCACAGATGCGGTGGTTTGACTTCCATCTTTCAAACTAGGAACAACGCGAATACATTCAGCCAAAAAGTCAATTCCTTCTCCTACTATAATAGGAGCATAGACATTAAAAATATTCGCAAGAAGAATAAAGAAAAATCCCATGAACAAACGCCCACGGTATTTCCAAAAGTACTTGTTGAGGTAACCTAGATTTTTCATTAGAATTTAAAATTCCAGGTCACGCTGGGAAGAATAGGGAATAAACTAACTTGATATGCTTTGATTTCAAGAACTCCGGCTGCAGTGAGATCGTTGCCGAAATAGATGAAGTATGGATTCATTCGATTGTAAAGATTGTACACAGAGAAGTTCCAATTGCTCTCAATTTTTCTCTTTTTCAATTCCTTCTCAATTTTACCATCCTCGGTTTTTTTCTTGATGTATTTTTTTGGGTAAAGCGTACATGAAATGTCGGCGCGATGGTAAGGAGCCATGCGGAAACTATTTCTTTCTCCATAAATATCGACAACGCGATTTTCGTAGAAGTAACGAGCCACAGGAAGTGTAATAGCATTGCCTGTTCCATAGACAAATACAAATCCAAGTTCAACGCGATCTGAAACTTTTACACTAGAAACAAAGCTAATGTCATGTCTTCTGTCCCAGCGAGAAGGATACCATTCGTTGTTGTTGAGATCCACAAATTGTCTTTCTGTTTTAGATAAAGTATATCCAATCCAACCTGTCCAATCGCCTAGTCTTTTCTTCAAGAATAATTCGAGGCCATAACTTCTTCCTTTGCCAAATACAAGTAAGTTGTCGATGTTGTCGTTAACCGTTTGTTCAGGTTGTGCACCTTCTTTGTATTCAGAAAGATTGAGCATGTCTTTGTAATAGACTTCTACACTTGTTTCAAGAATATCTTTTAAGAAATTTCTGAAATAGCCAATGCTATATTGAGTGCCGACTTGTGGTCTCAATACTTCTGTGCTAGGCAACCAAACATCTGTTGGCAGTGAAGTTGGGCTTAGACTTGTCAAGTGCACGTATTGATAATTGCGCATGAACCCAGCTTTTATACTCGAGTTTTTATCAACCGAAAACCGAATGTTCATTCGGGGTTCAAATCCGCCATAATCACCTACGATATCACCTTGTCCATAATTCGTAACCAATGGTGCTGGTGTTTGTCCGAAAGTTGTTCCTGTTTGTTGCGTGTATCTTTTGAATGGCCCCACATGAGCAAAATAAGAATAGCGTATTCCCGCGTTGATTTTTATCTTTTCAGTAATGTCGAATTCATCCAATATATATCCAGCCACTTCGTGAGAATAGAGTCTAACTTTTTCTCCTAAATCGAATTCTGTATCGCCACTTTTTGCGTACACACTATTTGGAGAAAAAATGTGGTAGGTATAATCGACGCCCCATTTGATGTCATGTCTATAGTTGGGGTAATAATTCCACTGCACTTTACCTCCCCAATCTTGGATGCCGCTGTTGAGCGCAAATTCGAATTGATCTTGTTTACCTTGGAATGAGAATTTGTAATCTGTAAATGTGGCGATGGCATTCATGAATAATTTGTCGCTCATGATGCGGTTCCATCGCACTGTAGCTGTTGCATTTCCCCATGGAATGCGCGTCCCAAAGCCCGATTTCGCGTCTTTAAATTCAAATACATCACGACCAAAATATCCACTCAAAAATATCTTGTCCTTCGGAGTAATTTGATAATTGATTTTGGCATTTAGGTCGTAGAAATAATATCCGCTTCCTTTGAAATTGCTATCGTCTTTGATGAATGGTTTCATCAAAAAATCGATGTAAGTTCTTCTACCACTTATGATAAAAGAAGAGGTGTCTTTTTTAATCGGACCTTCTACGGTGAAGCGTGAGGCAATAACGCCTATGCCGCCTTCCGCGTGATAGGATTTGTTGTTTCCCTCTTTCAAGTTGATATCAAGAACTGAAGAAATACGTCCTCCATAATTGGCAGGAACTCCGCCTTTGGTAAGCTCAAGATTTTTTACAGCATCGGCATTGAATACAGAGAAGAATCCGAATAGGTGAGAGGCGTTGTATACAATCGCGTTGTCTAGCAGAATGAGATTCTGATCAACTCCACCGCCGCGCACATAAAAGCCTGCATTGCCTTCCCCAGAAGTTTGAACACCTGGAAGCAGAGTTAT
Source organism: Bacteroidota bacterium (assembly GCA_046046035.1). Classification (GTDB taxonomy): domain Bacteria; phylum Bacteroidota; class Bacteroidia; order Flavobacteriales_D; family Sanyastnellaceae; genus JAIXWP01. The sequence continues at coordinate 4,320 of JBJOKO010000187.1, forward strand.
GGTTTTAAGAATATCAATTTCCCCAAATAATACAGGGAGTTTTTTCACCTGATCAACATCCAAAGCGATTTTTCCAACTTCTGTGCTTTCTGTGTTTTTGCTTTTGTCAGCTATGATTTCGATAACTTCTGTAGTCTTTGCTTCTGACAGAAGGTTGATATTGATCGTGATATTTTTGTCAAGCGTAATTTCTTTCCGGATGGATTGGTATCCTGTAAAGGCATATTCCAAAGTGTAATTGCCAGTTTTGAGGCTTAATGAATAGAATCCATATAAATTGGCAATCGAACCGATTGGCGTTGTCGAGTCGACAAGTCGCACCATGGCTCCCGGAATGGATTCTCCGGTTTCAGCGTCTTTAATTTCTCCACTGATGGTGTAATTCGTTGTGCCGGTGTTTTGCTGCGCCGATGCTTTAGCAAATGGCAGCCAGAGCATAAGAAGAAAGCAGATAATTGTATTTTTCGGCATAACTAGAATTTGATGCAAATGTAATTGTTAGAGATGCAACTAAACTTTGAATCCTAAGCTTAACAGAAATTAACCGGTGGGTGAAGGTTTTGTTTAACCTTGGGCGTATTTTCGCGCCTCTATACCTCACCAAGCTAATGCGTCTATTTCTCTATCTCCTTTTAACAACGTCCATGCTATGCGTTAATGCTGACCTATTTGGACAATATGAGGAAAAGGCAATGACGGCAGTTAGGTGTATCGAAGCTCCAAAAATCAATGGTGAACTGAATGACGCTTGCTGGGCATCGGCACCTTCAGCATCTGGTTTTATTATGGATAAGCCTACGCCTGGTGTCCCCTTTGGATTTGATACTGAAGTGAAAATAGTCTATGATGATGAAGCGATTTATATCGCCATCATGAATTATGATCCCCATCCAGATAGTATTCTAACTCAACTAACGGGAAGGGATAATGACGGGAATAGCGATTATTGCGGTATTACATTTTCATGCTATCGTGATGGAATAAATGGGTTGACCTTTGCCAACTCACCCTACGGCGAACAATACGATGCACGAGTTTCTCCTTCGAATGAGGAAGATGTCACGTGGAATGCGGTGTGGTATGTAAAGTGCCAAGTCAATGAACAAGGGTGGGTATCAGAATACAAGATTCCTTTTGCTGCTTTACGTTTTCCTGATACTCCTGTTCAAGAATGGGGTATCAATTTTTTCAGAGAAGTTAGAAGATTCAGACATCATGCTTTTTGGCGTGGAGTAGATCCTGCGAAGGCCGGATATCTCACTCAAATGGGAATACTCCGAGGGATTGAAAACATCCAAGCACCAAGTCGTTTTTTTCTTTATCCGTATGCTTCCGCATATCAGAATTTCTCTGAAAAAT
>JBJOKO010000188.1:0-5675 GCA_046046035.1 Bacteroidota bacterium
CAATGGCATCATTTTCTCTTAGGGCGGCCGCGCCTCATAAACTACATTTGCGCCTCATTTTATTCAGAAGTATTTTACCGTTATGATCGGAACCATTAATAAAATCTTGAAACGCTTTCTCGGAGACAAAAGAGAAACCGACATCAAAGAAGTTCAACCAATAGTGAACGCCATCAACCAAATTGGTGAATCACTCAAATCTATTAGCATCGACGAACTACGTGATAAGTCGACTGCTTTGAAACTCAAAATTCGTCAGGCTATTGAGCCATTCGAACTTGAGATTTCTACCTTAAAAGATCAAGCTGAAAATCTACCAAGTTCACAATTGGAAGAGAAGGAAGCCATCTTCGCTCAGGTAGATGCTATCACTAAAAAAATCGACGCCGAAATCGAAAAAGTTCTAGAAGAAATTCTTCCAGAAGCTTTCGCTATTTTGAAAGAAACAGCTCGTCGATTAAAAGAAAATCCAGAACTAAAACTTCGCGCTTCGGATAACGACCGCAGACTTGCGGCACTTGGACGCGATTACGTATCTATAGATGGTGATACTGCCACTTGGAAAAACAATTGGAACGCGGCAGGAAATAGACTCACGTGGGATATGGTACACTATGATGTACAGCTCATCGGAGGTATTGCTTTGCACCGTGGAAAAGTTGCCGAGATGGGTACTGGGGAAGGTAAAACTCTTGTGGCTACACTTGCAGTATTCCTCAACGCACTTGCTGGAAAAGGCGTACACGTAGTTACTGTCAACGACTACCTAGCTCGACGTGACTCGGAATGGATGGGACCTCTCTATGAATTCCATGGATTGGTTGTAGACTGCATCGACCGTCACCAACCTAATTCTCCTCAAAGAAAAACAGCTTACCGCGCTGATATCACTTTCGGAACGAACAACGAATTTGGTTTCGATTATCTACGTGATAATATGGCATCTGAAGCTGGAATGTTGGTTCAACACAAACACCATTTCGCTATTGTCGATGAGGTCGATTCTGTATTAATCGATGAGGCACGTACTCCTTTGATTATCTCTGGACCAACACCTAAAGGTGACCAACAAGAATTTGAAGCGCTTAAACCACGCGTTCAGCTCCTTATTAACGCACAAAAACAAGCGGCAACAGAATTCCTTACTGTAGCTAAGAAAAAACTCGCTCCTGAGTCTGGAACGCCTTCTAAAGAGGATCAGGCTGAAGGTGCTCTTGCTTTGTTCCGTGCTTATCGCGGTCTTCCTAAAAACAAAGCGCTTATTAAGTTCTTGAGCGAAGAAGGAATCAAGGCGCAATTGCTTAAAACCGAATCTCAATACCTGCAAGATAACCAACGCGAAATGCCTAAGGCAGACGCGGAACTATTCTTCGTTATTGATGAAAAACATAATCAAGTAGAGCTTACTGAAAAAGGAATTGCACTCATCTCCAAAAACATGGAAGATGATAAATTCTTTGTGATGCCAGACCTCGGAAATGAGATGGCAGAAATCGAAGCAAAGGCAAATTCTGTTGAAGAAAAAGCTCAAATGCTTGAAGAATTGCAACGTGAATACAGCATCAAAAGCGAACGTATTCACACCATCAACCAATTGCTTAAAGCTTACTCTGTTTTTGAAAAAGACGTTGACTACGTAGTGATCGATAACAAAGTAAAAATTGTTGATGAACAAACTGGTCGTATCATGGAAGGCCGTCGTTATTCTGACGGTTTGCACCAAGCGATTGAGGCGAAAGAAAGTGTTCGTGTAGAAGCTGCAACACAGACTTACGCGACGATCACTTTGCAAAATTTCTTCCGTATGTATCACAAGCTTGCCGGTATGACTGGTACTGCAGAAACAGAAGCAGGAGAGCTTTGGGATATCTACAAATTGGATGTAATGGTAATTCCTACCAATCGTCCAATTCAGAGAAAAGACCAAGATGATAAAGTCTATAAAACGAAGCGTGAAAAATACAATGCGGTAATTGATGAAATCTCTCAATTGCGCGCTGCTGGCCGTCCAGTGCTCGTCGGTACTACTACCGTAGAAGTGTCTGAGTTGCTCAGCAAAATGCTTCGTCTACGCAATATTGACCACCAAGTATTGAACGCGAAACAGCACGAGAAAGAAGCAGAAATTGTTGCTTTCGCTGGTCGCGCGGGAACTGTTACGATTGCTACAAACATGGCAGGTCGTGGTACCGACATCAAGCTTGGAGAAGGTGTGAAAGAGGCGGGTGGTCTAGCGATCATCGGTACTGAACGTCACGATTCACGTCGTGTCGACCGTCAGTTGAGAGGTCGTGCTGGTCGTCAAGGTGACCCAGGATCTTCTCAATTCTATGTATCTCTTGAAGATGATTTGATGCGTCTATTTGGTAGCGATAGAATTGCTAAAATGATGGACCGTTTGGGCATCAAAGAAGGCGAGGTTATCCAAGCTGGAATGATTACAAGTTCTATCGAAAGAGCGCAGAAAAAAGTAGAAGAAAATAACTTTGGTATTCGTAAACGTCTTCTTGAATATGATGACGTGATGAATTCTCAACGTGAAGTAATTTACAAGCGTCGTCGTCACGCATTGTTTGGTGAGCGTTTGAAATTGGATATCGACAACATGTATTTCGATATGTCTGAAGCGCTTGTGGCATCTTACCATCAGGCGAAGGATTTCCAAAACTTCAACTTGGATCTAGTACGTTACTTTGGTATTCCTTCTCCTATTTCAAACGACGAATTCCTTCGCATGAAAGAAGATGAAATTATTACTAAAGTTTATACTGCAGTAGAGTCGCAATACAAACATCGTGTTGAGTCAGTGGCGCAAGAAGCGTTCCCTGTTATCAAAGGTGTGTATGAAAACAAAGGACAAGAATTTAGCAATATAGCTGTTCCATTTAGTGATGGAAGAAAAGGAATTCAGATTTCTGTAAACCTTGAGAAAGCCTTTACTAGCGGTGGTTTGGAGATTGTGGATGCACTTGAAAAAGGAATTACACTTGCTATCATCGACCAAAACTGGAAAGAGCATTTGCGTGATATGGATGACTTGAGAAGCAATGTTCAATTTGCTTCACACGAGCAAAAAGATCCATTGCTTATTTACAAACTTGAAAGTTATAATCTCTTCAAAAACTTTGTTTCAAAAACAAACTCAGAGATTGCCAACTTCCTTTTGACTGCGCAACTTCCGAAAGGACAGCAAGAGATTCGTCAGCCTCAAGCTGCGAGACCTGTTGAGCAGCCGAAAGTTCAAATAAGCAAAGCAGAATCGATGAATCTAAATGAGCGCGCGGCTATTGCTTCAAGACAAGGTGCACCAAGTCAAGGTGCGGGTCCAGCAATGCCTCCACCAGCGCCACAGAGAATTGATCCAGTGAAAGCTGAAATCAAAATAGGACGAAACGATGCGTGTCCTTGTGGTTCAGGAAAGAAATACAAGCAGTGTCACGGAAAAGAAAGTGAATAATAAAAAAGGAGCCAATTGGCTCCTTTTTTTTATCCTACTTGAACTTCTTCCCACTTGGCAAAAAGTTCGTCTAATTGCTTTTTCAGAATGGCGTAATCCGCTAATATTTTATTTGATTTTTCTTGATCGGTGTAATCGAGTTGTGCAATCACTTCATCCATTTTTGCAATCTCTGCTTCCTTATCAGAAATATCCTTTTCTACTTTTTGAATTGCTTGCTGTTGTTTCTTCTTTTGCTTCTCCAACTCTTTCAACTCATCACGACTCAAAGTCGCTTCTGGAGCGGCTTCCACAACTTTCTCTACAACAGGAGCTGGACCGACTGATTGTTCGGTTTTGGTCGCTTTTGTTGCAATTTTATTGCGTTCAAATTCGGCAATAGATTCAGCTTTTTTCTCTTTCAAGAAGTCGAGTACATCGCCTTCCCAAATACGCATTCTATCTGGCTTGATTTCATAAACAATATTTGTCAATCCATTCAAGAAATCCCTGTCGTGGGATACCACCAACATGGTTCCATCGTACTTCTGAAGTGCTTGTTTCAACACTTCTTTTGAAGCCAAATCCAAGTGGTTTGTTGGCTCATCCAGTACTAGGAAATTGTACGGTTGAAGTAGTAGTTTACAAAACGCAAGACGCGCTTTTTCTCCTCCACTAAGCACCTTCACTTTCTTATCAATATCATCCCCGCCGAAAAGGAAGGAACCTAAAATTGTTCTCACATTTTTGCGAATCTCTCCTACCGCTTCGTCATCGATCGTTTCAAAAACGGTCTTGTTGCCATCGAGTTCGTCGGCCTGATTCTGCGCGTAGTATCCAATGTTTACAGAGTAACCTGGCGTGAATTCTCCTTCGTGTTGCTCTTTACCCATGATCATTCTGATAATGGTTGATTTACCAACACCATTCTTTCCTACAAGCGCAATCTTCTCGCCTCTTGCAATGGTCAAATCGACATTCTCGAACAAACGCAATTTGCCATAGGCTTTACCAAGCTTATGTCCTTCAATGATAATCTTTCCAGCATGAGGAGCAGGCTGCAGTTGAATGCGAACCTTGTTTCCGTCAAAATCATCCACCTCTACTTTATCCAACTTCTCCAGCTTTCTGATCAGGGTTTGTGCGAAAGCAGCCTTGTCCTTCTTCGCTCTGAATTTGTCGATCAGCTTCTGAGTATCTTCAATATACTTCTGCTGATTTCGAGCTTCTCTTTCTTGGCGTTCAATTTCATCTTGACGTTGAACGATATATTTAGAATACGAGAATTTATAATCGTATGTCTTTCCTTTCGAAATCTCAATTGTTCTGATAGTCACATTATCTAGGAATGTTCTATCGTGGGAAATAAGTACAATGGCACCTTGGTAATCCACTAGGAAGTCCTCAAGCCACTCGATACTTTCGATATCCAAGTGGTTGGTCGGCTCATCCAGTAGAAGAAGGTCGGGATTCTGAAGAAGAATCTTTCCAAGTTCAACACGCATTTTCCATCCACCGCTGAACTCCTTCATTGGACGTCCCATGTCCTCAGAACGAAATCCTAGCCCTTTTAGGACCTTTTCTATCTTTTCTTCGAGATTACCACTACCGAGCACTTCCAATCGATGTGCGACCTCTTCTAGCTCTTCTAGCTTATTGCCATAATCATCTGATGTATAGTCGTGGTGATCGGTAATTGCAAGGGTCAATTCCTCCAATCTATCGCGAAGGCGTTGAACTTCTGCAAAAGCTTTAGAAGCTTCTTCGTAGACAGTTGCTTCCTCATTATGGTGCATTTCCTGCGGCAGGTAGCCGACAGTGCTTCCTCTTGTAAGAGAAATAGATCCCTCATTAGGATTCTGAATACCAGCTAAGGTTTTGAGAAGGGTAGATTTGCCCGCTCCATTTTTTCCAACTAGACCAATACGGTCTCTAGGTCCAATGAAGAATGAGATCTTGGAGAAAAGCTCACGTGAGCCGAAATAAATACTGAGATTACCTACCGTTACCATAATGCGTTAAAAAGTTTGCAAAGGTAGTGCATCCCGCCCATAGGAAAGGTCATAAAAAAACCCTCAAATCAAAGACTTGAGGGTTTTTTAGTATTGTGTTAACTCTTAGTAGTGCCACAGATCGTGCTCCATAAGGAAAAGATTGTTTTTGATCTTTTCGCTTTCAAGAAGAGCGTCGATACCTTTTGCGTAGCTAGCAATCTCACGATTGAACACGTTATCTTCTT
>JBJOKO010000189.1:0-5659 GCA_046046035.1 Bacteroidota bacterium
TGCATTGGTAACACCCGTAATTACAATTACAGTTAGAATATACTGGAACCAAACAGGGATATCATGAATTCCGAAAACTCCATAAAGAGATTCGATTCTCACTCCACTTTGCGCAACCGCAAAAGCAGCCAACAACTGAATTACCAATTTAATCTTTGCGGAAATATCCATCTTATCATCGATGAATCCCACTATTGTAAGAAGCACTGCTCCTGCCAACATGATTGGTTGTTCCATCGCAATCAAGTGTCCAACCTTTGCCAATGACAATGTAAGCGCAGTGACAAAAACGATTGAAACACCTCCAATCAATGCGATGGGAGTTTGATGTATTTTTCTTGCATTGGGTTTATCCATCCAACCAATTTTTATCGCGATGCGAATAAACACTGGAACAAAAAACAATCCCAACACAAAGGCCATTCCGGCAATAAATAGAAATTCAGTAATCATAGAGCTCAGTTTTTAAACTTTATCATGGAACATATATGCATGTTGCAAGTGTCCCAAATTCTTTCTCAACAACATCTTTCTGCTTACACCGTGTAATTGTGGTGCAACTTCAAGTTTCTTCTTTGTTTCAAATACACGCTTCACAATGTGCTCGTATTTTTTCGCAATAATTTCCCAAGTGTAACGGTGCAAAGCAATCTCTCGCATTTGATCACCATTTTGCTTGAATTGACTGATACGAGTATTCATTACGAGATCCAAAAGATCCTGTGTGTTTCTGAAGTAATACGCTAGATTGTCTGTAGTTGTTCTATTATAAGAAACATCAAATGCAATTACTGGAAGTCCCAAATACATTGCTTCAACAAGTGAAGGATTCGTACCACCAGCGCTATGTCCATGAATATATAAGAAGCAATTTCCGCGAATCACATCAAGTGTGCGTTGATCGTAAATTGGATCCAATAGATTCATATTCGTATTGTCCTTGTATTTCTCACGCAAGGCTCTACCATATTCGCTGTTGTTCCAGTTGCCGATAAATACTAATGTGTGACGAGGCAATTTAGAAAACGCTTCAAGAACAACGTGCACATTATTTTCTGGTTCAATTCTACACACCTTGCAAGCATAAGGCATTGAAAGGAATGCATACTTTTCTTTGTCACCAATGGTAGGCTTCACTCTCATGGTATGATCTGCGCCATACTCAATGATATTAGAAAGCGTTTTGTAACGTTTCGCTGTGTAGTCCTGGATACTTTCATTGTCAGCGATATCGGCGTGAGAATATTTCACTGCCAGACTTTCAGCCCACCATAAATACCATCTTGCGAAACGATTCCATTTACCACGCTTCCATTCGATACCATCGATAGAAACAACTATTTTCTTTCCTGTGAAAAAACGGATGAATGGGAAAGTCCATGCGCCAGCTACACCGAGAACTACAAGCACATCAGCATAGAATAATGCATGAAGAATAGACCATGTATCATAAATAATACTTTGAATACCATTCGCATCAAATGGCAGATAGTGCAGCTTAGCACCTTTATGCGTTTTGACGCGTTGCGAAGGCTTATATTTTTTCTTAGTGCAATACACGTGCATATCATATGTATCGCTTAGATTGCTTACTAAGTGTTCGGCTAGTGTTTCAAAACCGCCATAGCATGCTGGCACACCAACGGTACCAATAATTGCTATTTTCTTTTTTTTCGATTCCTGCATCACGATCATTTTTCTTTAGTCATTCGACATTTGTGCCAACATCTGAAACCCTTGTTTCCCTAGCGTTTCCGTGTTTTTGTAATCAAGAGATTTCCACAAAGTGGAAAAAAATTCCAATTATTGTAAGTCGCTCAAGACCGCTTTTGAACTTACGGTACCTGAATCCATCACTTCAATTACTCGTTTCAAATACGTGCGAAACATTTGCTGAGTAAAGGCATTTGAACGAAGCTTCGCTTTTATTGACATCTCTGCATACAATGCAGGATCTGTGCTAAGCAATTGTATCTTCTCTACCACGTCAGAAACATTTCGAGAATCCACTCTATACCCTTCAACCCCATCATTTATCAATTCAGTAATTCCTCCTACTGGTGGAACGATGACTGGCTTTCCATAAACCATTGCTTCGAGAGCTGTCATACCAAAAGTTTCTATCCATTCATCTGGACGAGATAAATTCACCACTACATCAGCTCTCTGATAAAAAGGATGAACATCACTTGCTGCGGAATGAATAATTAAGTTGCCAGGTAAATCCGTTCCAGCGAAAAAATCATTGATGGACTTGGTATCCGAATTAGCCACTAATTCAAACTTGCAATTTGGAAGTTGCTTTGCTGCTTCAACAAACTCTAATACCCCCTTATACTTTTTGAGAGAACACAAAAGGAGAATTGTAAAATCATCCTTTGGTTGTCCCACAAAATTATTTGCTCGTTCCACAAACTGATTTGGAAGTGCATTATATACAACATGATCTGGAACATTCACTTTGGTTGCAGACATTACATACTGCGAAACATAAATACATCTGTCAGCAGTTTTCTGAACCACACCCAAAAGGAAATTCTTCAATGATGCGGGTTTCACCGAAACTTCGTGAACATGATAGAGCACTCGTGCTCCACGCACCTTCGCCGCAAGAGCAGCTCCAAAAGGCAAAATAGAATTGATATACACAACGTCATTTCTTCTAGCATTAAATACTATCTTGAAAAAAATAGACATCTGTGCAATGAAGAAATACATCAAGGTCAACCACTTGTTCTTATTCCATTTATAAAATAAATTGACATAGTGTACATCTTTGATATTGCTCAAAAAACCATTCCCGCTTGGTGTTGCAGTAAACAGCACTACATCCTCGCCATTGTCTACCAACGATTCAATCGCTTGACGAAATACAAATGGACTTCCGCTAAAATCGTTCAATAGGTGAACGGCCAATATTTTTCTTTTCATGATTATGCTGGTTGAACCGTTACGTTTGACTTTGCTACTTTCGGTTTGTTCTCAATCATAACATCATTGTAAATGCGTTGCCAAAAGATTGATTTCTTATTCCAATCCAATTTTGCAGCGAACTGTTCTGCTGATAGAGATTTTTCTATGCTATAAAAAACTGGATCACCATGAAGTTGAGTCAATTTTTGAGAAAGCATTTTCACCGTCTCTTCATATTTCAAATAAGGAACTTTCAATTTTGATTGTGCGTGCAAAAACTCGCCTGGACCGCAATTATCTAGACAAACAACTGGTAATCCATAACTCATTGCTTCAGGCACCACCATGCCGGCTCCTTCATGCGAAGGGAATAAATACACTGAAGCTTTCTTGTATAGATTCTTTACTTCTGCTTGTGGCATCCATTCAATAAAATCCACTGCATCTTCAATTCCCAATTCAAAACACATGTCTTGATATCGTTGCTTCTCCGGACCTTTTCCTACAAGAACAAGTTTTGTTGTTGCCTGCTGCTTTAAGGTCAATGATTTATAAAATTTCGAAAAAGATTGAATGGTCAAATCAAAGCCCTTTAATGAAACAAAGCGACCAACGCTTAATACAATAAAGTTTTCGCTTCTTAGTACTTCGCCGCTGTCTTCAGCTTTAGGAGCACCAACCGCTGGCATAGCTACAATTTTCGATCTATCTTTATAGAAAGGCATGGCCTCACTATTCAAGCTAATAATTCGCGAAGCAGTTTTTGCACTGATTCGCAACCAAGGATCGCAATTCCAAAAAATATTTTTCAATACCCACAATGCGCGATCTTTCAGATAGGCCCGTGTACCATAAATTGGCAACAAGAATTGTTTTGGAACTTTTGGGTGATGTCCTACAGGTCCCCAAATCACTGGTTTTCCGACCATCCACAAAAATTGTGGTGTCCAATCATTGTGAAAATTCAAATTATGAATAATATCCACATTTAGCTTTTTTGATTTAAGCCAAAGTGCCAATGAAAATTGCCAGATGTAATAATAAATCATTGAAAGAAAAGGACCCTTCTTCCAGAACAGCATCCACTTTGGAAAATCGAAGTACATGAATTCAACACGTTTCAATTCTTCCACATCAGGATTTTCTTTTATAAATTTTTCAATGCCCTCTCGATTATTCTTTCGAGTGACAGCGATAATTTCATTGCCTTTAGCCGCCTGCAAGACGTGATTCCATCCTGTAGCATCTTCTGATCCTTTGTATGGATGAATAGCATAAGCGGTCATCAAAACCTTTATCATGCGATACGTTTTTTAAGTTCAAGTTCTTCAGTTTGATAGCGGCTTTTCAGCAATTTTGCCGGTACACCACCAATAACACTGCCTGCAGGGAAGCTTTTATTAACAACGCTTCCAGCAGCTATAACACATCCTTCACCTATTTCTACTCCATCGAGTACACTTACTTTACTTCCAATCCAACAATTGTTTCCAATCTTGATTCCCTTCCTTGTTGTTCCTTGATGACGAATAGAAACTTCATTATTTTCAAAAATGTGATTCTCTGGATGACAAGAAAAATACTGTCCAACAATACACTCATCTCCAATCTCCAATCCTCCAGCACCACCGAGATATGCATGTTCACCAATACCTACAGCCTTTCCAATCTTTATATATGCGCCAGGATTATTCCATGTAGTAGAAACAATCAATCGACTAAATGCGCCGATACCTGAATTATCTCCTATTGAAATACCGTCTTTTCCTAATGCAGATAGCGTTACATAATCATCCAACTTCACAAATTTTCCCCAAGAGATTTTTGAGATGTAGCGCATCTTTACACCCTTGCCTAAAAGAATTGACTTTGGGTTTTTCAAGAACAAAATGGTACGCATTCCACGCATCAATCTCAAGGATTGATCAAACATAAACTCGAGCACCATTCCAAAGCTGATGGATTCATCAAACTTGAAGCTCGGATTACGTCGCTGAATGACTTTTTCGAATAGGCGGATCATGCTACCTTCTGGCTGATTTGATGTTGAATAACTCTAAGCGTGTTCTCAAGATGAACGTTGTGAATTGTTACGAATCTTGCAGCGCCTTGTTTCATATTTAATTCATTGAATTGTTTTAAATATTTCGCAGACAACTCATTTATTTCATCTACTTCCAACTCTTGCTTTCTCTTGCGAATAGCCGCAGCACTAGCATAAAGGTAGAAATTCAAACTTGGTTTCATTAAAAATTTGAACCCGAAATTTGTAATATATTCTGGTACTTTAATATTACTTCTTTTGCTATCATGCATGAAATCATAGTAATATCGATCATATAATACCACGTAACCACGCATAGTATATTTCACCATCACGATGAATTGACCAAATAGATAATCTACGTAGTAATAACCGAATCTCAAGAGTGACGAGAAAGTAGATTTATTCGTTCCCTTTCTTGGAAGTCGATCAGCTGCCATCTTTTCTGCTTGCGCCTTTCCGTGTGTGTATGCACTAAGAATAGGCAACAACGATGGGCGGTGGCGAATAACAACTACACGTCGGCGCATGACTTTCTCTAAGTGTGTTTTCACATGTTCAATCACTGTGCTTTTTCCAGCACCATCTACACCGCTAAAGGTGATAATGAATCCTTTCTGATGATGAATCAATGGTAGGTTATCGACAGTGTAAGCCAATTGATTTTTTATTCCTGCAAATCCTTTATTGCATTTTAATGCG
>JBJOKO010000190.1:0-5645 GCA_046046035.1 Bacteroidota bacterium
GTTTTAGGGCTACTAATATTCGGGTTCTCATCTCTGTTGAGTTTGATACCGAATTTGGTGATAAGCACTTTTTGTTCTTTATAAAGCATACCCACCACTTTCTTAAATGTGCCCTTCGACATTCTAAGGCGAAGCTTAATTTCTTCTGGATCGCTATCGTCGTTCAAACGAATGTAACCGTTGTTGTTTTCAAGAAACTCCAATAGATTCTTGCGCGCATCATCAATCAAAGCTTGTCCTTCTTTCGACATACTCACGGTAATTTCACCGTCTTCGATTTTGCGTACATAACCTTTGAGCTTATCACCTTCTTTTAATGGACGAAGCATTTCTTGTCTGAAAATGACCCCGATATTTTTTCCATTAATAATAACGCGGTTGCCAATTTCAATTTGTTCTGCTACCAGCAGGTCTACTTCATCGCCCCTTTGAAGGGTGATTGTATTGTTTTTGAAATAGGAGGAAAGGCGAGTAGATCCAAAAAGTCGTTGGTTTCTATCGTCCACTTGTAAGGTCACTAAAGCAAGTCTTCCTTGTTCAAGCTGTTCTCTCATTTCTCTCATCGGAATGAGAATATCGCGTTTGGTGCCAATACTTACGAATGCACCAAGATGGTTGACACTTATAATTCTAAAGCTTGCTACTTCACCTTCTTGAATAAGGGGGAGAACAGTGGTAGCTTCAAGTTCACGGTCTTCATTATAGAATGTAAAAACCTTTACGGTTTCGCCATTTTCAGGGAGTTGTCCTCTGAAATCTCTCTTGGGAAGATTGACGTGAAAACGCTCATCGCCGAGCATAAGAAATTGAGCGTTTGAATCAAATACAGGTAGTTCAATGATTCTGCCGGCTGGGATATACATGGGTTGAATTTTGCGCAAAGGTGGGGATGAATTTACGAAAGCCCAAACATCGAGGCTTTTCGCTGCTTATATTTGTCGAAACCTCCAAGACCAATGACCAAATTTTATTCAACATTATTCTTTGCATTTATTGCTGTTTTGGGTCAATCACAATGCCAACCAGGCGAAGTGGAAGTGACCATGACTATGCACACTGATCCATGGGCGTATGAAAATTATTGGCAACTTAATCCTGCGGGAAGTGGCTGTGGCAATAATATCATCGCTGAAGGTGCTAATCTGAATGTAGGGTGCTCAGGCACAGCTGCAGACAATAGTCCTGGAGGCTATGATAATAATTCAACTTACTACGAAGGACCTTTCTGCCTAGCAGAGGGGGAGATGTTTGATGTAATTTTCGTTGATAGCTATGGTGACGGTGGATTAGTAATTGAACTATTTGAGAATGGTATCCTAACTCACGTTTATTATGGCGGTGGAACAGGAAATACCTGGACATTCACTGCAGGTTCTTCTAATATTCCTGCGTATGACCAACCTTGCGGAGCGCTTGAAGTAGTTCCAAATGATGGAGCAATAGAACTTACAAACACAGATGCAATGGCCGGTTACGGCGAGATTGCGCCAGCAAATGGTGGCTGCGGCATCCCTGGACTATGGTGTGAAAATGCTATTACAAATTCTGTTTGGGCATACTTCATTCCTGAGGCTGGAGTTTCTTATGAAATTACAACTTGTGGAGATATTCCAGGCTTCGATACACAAATAGCACTTTGGAAAGGTTCCGATTGCTCTGTTCTTGGCGACTTCGAATTTATTGCATCAAATGATGATATGGCCGGTGGATGCGCTACTGCAGATGGCTTCTCATCATTGATGTATGCAGAATGTCTTGAAGCTGGCGCCGTTTATTATATTCAAATTGATGGATGGCAAGGTGCAACAGGAACGGCCTCATTGGAAGTGAACACATATACCGGTGGGCATTCTTTGGATGCACAAGTGAATAGCGTTGCTTGTCCTCTTAACAAAGGGGAAGCTGGCACTGGTTCTATTTTAACTTGGGTGAATGGAAGTGGTTCTAATTACTCAGCATCTTGGACAGGTCCTGATGGATATACCAATGATGCAAATATGATTTATGACCTTGCTCCAGGTGAATATTCAGTGACCATTACTACTGCATGTGGTGATGTGTTTACGGATGATTATACAATCGAACAACCAGCAATGTGGAACGCTTATTTGACGATCACAGAACCAACATGTCCTGAATCTGAAAATGGTGTTCTAGTAGCAAACGCAAGCGGTGCAACAGCTCCATATACTTATTTCTGGACAGGTCCTGACGGATTCTTCGGAGAGACACAAACTATTTCAAACGCGATTGTTGGTGCATATACTGTACAAATTAGTGATGATAACGATTGCACTTATCAATTGGAATATAACTTGGGTTCAGAGGATGCGCTTGAGATTGATTTGGGAGCTGACATTGAACTTTGCTTGAATGAAAACGAAGTTATTTTCGCTCCGGTAGGATATACTTATATCTGGCAAGATGGAAGCAATAATCAGTTTTTTGAAATCGTTGCATCTCAATGGGGAGTTGGTGAACATGCATTGATCGTTACTGCTACAACAGAAGATGGTTGCGCCGATACGGATGTTTTTGGGTTCACTGTTTTGGATTGCAATTCTGTTTCTGAAGCAGATATGATGAATTGGAATATCTATCCTCAGCCTAGCAATGGTCAATTTATGCTAACAGCAGATCGCAACCTGAATGGTTGTTCGGTTTCGATTTTTGATGCAGTTGGAAAAGTAGTTTACACCAACAACACTATTCAAGGTCAAATGCTCAACATCGATTTGAATGTTGAAGCGGGACTTTACTTCATTACGATAAATGAAAACAATACGATAAGCACTGGTAGATTGGTTATTGAATAAGCTTTAACCTTTCTAATAAAGCTGAGATATGGTCACTCGTCAAATCAAGATGGGTGACCATTCTTATTTTATCCGGTCCAAATGGAAAGCAGAGAATGTTTTGAGTTTTCAATTTCTCCACCCATTTCGCAGCGTCTTTATCTTTTAGAGAAAAAATAACGATGTTGGTATCGATAGGTGTGACCTCTTCTACCCAAAATAATTGCTCTAGAGTTTTTCCGATTTCTTTAGCTCGTTGATGGTCATCATTGAGTCGATCAACATTGTTTTGTAAAGCGTATAGACCAGCCGCGGCAATGAATCCAGCTTGGCGCATTCCGCCACCCATACTTTTTCTTCTGCGAATTGATTTTTTGATAAAGTCTTTTTTACCTAATAATAGGGAGCCTACTGGAGCGCCAAGACCTTTGCTCAAACAAAGACTGATTGAATCAAAGTGCTTAGCATATTCGCTAGGCTTTGTTCCTGTGGCAACAAGCGCATTGAATAATCGAGCGCCATCGCAATGAAGCGCTAGATTTTTTTCTTTACAAAGCTTGGCGATTTTTGCTATTTCATTCAAATCATAAATAGCTCCTCCGCCTTTATTGACGGTGTCTTCCAAACAAACAAGGCTTGTCACTGGACGATGAATATCATCAGGGTTAATTAGAGGAAGGACTTGGTCGGCGGTTATTCTACCGCGATTCCCTTCGATAAGTGCAACTGAACAACCCGAGTTGAGCGCAATTCCGCCGCCTTCATAAATATACACGTGGGCGAGGTTGCTGCATATTACTTCATCACCTGGATTGGTGTGCACGTTTATAGCGATTTGATTAGTTTGGGTTCCGCTGCTGCAATAGAGGGCAGCCTCCATACCAAAAAGATTAGCTCCAAATTCTTGAAGTTCATTAATGGTGGGATCTTCTCCAAAAACATCGTCGCCAACCGGAGCATTCATCATTGCTTCCTTCATTTCTGGAGTAGGTTTGGTAACCGTATCGCTTCTCAAATCGATGATCATACTGTGCATTTAGGGCCACGAGTTTACGCAATATTATAAAGCGAGTCGAATCTTGCCCGAAATTCTCTTTTTTTGCACTGTCATATTTGGCCATTACTTATTTAGAATAAAACAGATGAACAGTAAAATGAAAAATTGGATTTTGATTGCCGTTTCCTTGAGTTTCGGATTACAAAGTCTTGCGCATGAAGGGATGTGGATCCCATCGGTTTTAGGCGCTGTGCATGATGAGATGCAGGGCATGGGCTTGAAACTGACGGAGGAAGATTTGTATTCCATCAATAATTCAAGTTTGAAAGATGCCGTAGTTCTCTTCGGCGGCGGCTGCACAGCTGAGGTTGTTTCAAATGAAGGTTTGATTTTTACAAATCACCACTGTGGTTTTGATTATGTACAGTTTCATTCATCATTAGAACATGATTATTTGAAAAATGGCTTTTGGGCAATGAACCGCAATGAAGAATTGGTTTGCAAAGGACTTACTGCCACTTTCGTGGTGAGTATGGAAGATGTAACCAAATCAATGCTTGAAGGAATTACTTCTGATATGGTGCCTGCTGATGCAGATAAATTGAAAGCAGCGAATAAGAAGAAATTGGAAGAAGCTGCGAAAGCAAATGGTTTATCAGCAGTAGTGCGTGCCTTCAATTATGGCAATCAGTATTTCTTGATCGTAACCAAAACCTTTTCTGATGTTAGACTTGTTGGAGCTCCTCCAAGTGAGATCGGAAAATTTGGTGGTGACACCGACAACTGGGTTTGGCCTCGTCATACTGGAGACTTCTCTGTATTTAGAATATATGCAGATGGCGAGAACAAACCGGCTGAGTATAATGAAGCGAATGTTCCATTCAAACCTGCTCATTTCTTTCCTATTTCCTTGAAAGGCGCACATGAAGGGGATTTCAGCATGGTCTATGGATTTCCTGGACGCACAGAGCATTTCCTAACTAGCTATGCTGTTGATTATGCAGTGAACAAGAGCAACAAGATGCGTATCGAAATGCGTAGCACTTCATTAGGAATTATTGATGGTAAAATGAGATCATCAGATGCCTTGAGAATCAAATATGCAGCGAAGCAAAGTGATATTAGTAATGCTTATAAAAAGTGGATCGGGCAGGGGTTAGGTCTAACCCGCTTTGATGCCATTGATGTAAAAAAGAAAGAAGAAGCTGAGTTTACAAACTATGTAAAGACATCAAAGAATCCGCAGGATCAGGAAATTCTACCAAAACTTCAACGCAGTTATTCTGAGTATGAAAAATACAATATGGCTCGCGATGGTTTTGTGGAGTATGTGTTTTATGGACCAGAGATTTTTGCTTTTGCCAAAGGCGTGAATGATATGATGGATAACATGGAGAAATGGGAGAAGGAAGGAACCTTGAAAGCCAAGAAGGAAGAGCTGCTTGAAAGCACTCGTTTGTTTTACAAGAATTTTGATTTGACCACGGAGAAGGAAATCTTCACATCATTAACACCACTTTATAAGAAGCATGTTGATACGGATTTAGGTCCAGGTGTTTTTGATACCTACATTTTAAAAGGTTCTATGTCTGCTACTGCGGACAGAATTTATGGAAAGAGTATTTTTAGAGATAGCACGTTGGTAATTAAGTTTATTAATGCGCTTTCGACAAAGTCAAAGAAGAAGTCTAGCAAGGATCCTATTTTGGCGATTTCAAGATCACTTTATGATGTTTATTCAACCTCGGTGACTCCAAAAACGAAGGAATTTTCAGCAATATTGGATTCCCAAATGAGTCTTTATGTTAAGCGTAAGCAAGAAGTAATGCCATCCAAGAACTATTGGAATGAGG
>JBJOKO010000191.1:0-5625 GCA_046046035.1 Bacteroidota bacterium
ACAAAAAGAACAAGAAGATGCTGATGCTGCTGCAAAAGCAGAACTACTGAAAAAGAATCAAAACAACGGCTTCAAAAACGAAGCGGATAGAGCACGTGAAGATGAAGTAGAAAAATACTACCGTCAATCTCGTGCTTGGCAAGATTCTCTTAAGTACGCCGAGGTAAGAACCAAGGCGGAAGAAAATCAAAAATTCCTTGCCAATCAAAAGGACAAATCAAATGAGCGAATTGTCATGAGTGAAATTCAAGCGAATGACAAAAAGAAAGAATTGGAAAAAGTCGATCCTCGCGCAGATGAGCGTTTGAAAGAGCAAGAAGATATTATAACTGCAAAAAAAGAAGAACTCGACGAAATCAATAGCAAAGGGAATAGCTATGCTATCAGAAACGCAGGAGAAAACGAAAGAAAGAAAGAAGAAACTGAAAGCAATGCCAAAGACTTCGCCGACCGCGCTGACTCAAGAAACGAAAAAACTCAAGAAGAAATAGCTGCCAAAAAAGAAGCCGATGCCGCTCTCGCTGGTAATGACCGTAACCGTGAGAAACTCATCACTGAGATGGAGCAAAAACAAGCAACATATCAGGAAAACACTGAAAGCTATGAAAGCAGAAACTCGACTTTGAGAACTGATGCTACAATGAAAATTGACAAGCAAAAGGAAGATCAAGTTAACATGACTTTCGATGGCGAAAAAGTTCGTGAACAAAACGAACTTGCGATGGAAGAGAAGAAAAAAGAAAATGAAACGAAATCATCAGATTCTCAAGATGCAGCTAAAGTGAGAATCGAAGGAACAGTGAATCAAATCGAAGCGCAAAAAGAAAGCTCCGAATCAATGAGCAGCGATGCAAATCGCAACAATAGTTCAGTGGAGCGCGCTGAAATCAACGAGAAGAAAACTCAAGTTGAAATGATGGCAATCAACAAAGAAGCGAAAGCTGCAGAAGATCGCTATCAAACACGCAAAGAATTATTTGATGTGAATACTGGCCAACAGCAAACTGAAAAGGCTGCTCCTGGCACCGAAGATCTTCCTGAAGGGGTTAGTGAAACCTCTTATGAGTTGAACAATAAAATGATCACCGAACGTACCGTTAAACGCGGTAACGATGTAGACAAATACCTCAAATCTGTTTCTAAAACTGGAATCTACTATTTCAAAAATGGTAAACCAATTACCAAACAAATGTGGATTCAAGAAACTTTGGAAAACGAATCAAATTGATGAACAAGCGGTTTATTATCATCAACGGCCCAAACCTAAACTTGCTGGGCAAAAGAGAAACAACGGTCTACGGAGAAAAGGATTTTGAAACGTTCTTTATAGCACTTCGCAAATCATACGAGGAAGTGCATTTAGACTACTTTCAAAGCAATGTTGAAGGTGAACTAATCAATAAACTACATGAAGTAGGATTCAGTTATGATGGAATCATCATGAATCCAGGCGGCTACTCCCACACAAGTGTTGCCCTCCGTGATGCAATTTCGGCAATAAAAAGTCCTGTTATCGAAGTGCACATTTCGAATATTCATGCACGAGAAGAATTCAGACATCAATCACTAACTGCTTTCGCTTGCGTTGGCGTGATTAGCGGATTCGGATTATGGTCCTATGAAATGGCTCTGCAGTTCTTAATAGACAATGAATAATTTCTAGTCCTTTCCGAATTCTCTGAAAGAACTTTCAATTACTCGAATAAGCAATTCTGCGTCCTTTCTTTCCAATTGCTTTCCAAATCTTCTTTTGGACCCGTTATAGTTGAACCCTACTCTCTCCCCTCCTATTATCCAAAAGCTATCATCTAGAAAAGCCAAGAAATTAGCTGGATCTCTAGTGATTAATCCTAGCTTGAACACTTGCTTAATTTGAAACTCCTCAGGTTTGGATTTCTTCCAAAAAGCATTGTATAGTTCCATCTTGCCTTTTGAAATTCTAATGATCTCTCTGCCGCCTTTGCGCCAAAGTAAAACCTTTATCATTTTTACAAAAAAGTATGCCCATAATGCAGAGCATACGATGAAAAATATGCGGTCACTAGTTACTGTTGTCTGTATGGCGTATTTAATAAAGACTACACCACAAAAAGTCCACCCCATCAGCCATACTAGCAATAATGTTTCTTGCCATCTTTGAACTTGTTGAGTTATTGTGATAACAACATCTTCCTTAGATCTTACGGTGGAAATGCGTTTCCCTATGAATTTTGGAGCAGTCTGGTTCATACTAATTTCAACACAGAATTGTAAAGGTTTTCGTATTGTGGAAGAATCTTATCGATACTAAATTCCAATGCACGCTCACGTGCTTTAACTCTAAATCTTTCTAATCTCACGTCGTCGCTTAAGAGATAGCGTGTATTCTTCGCCATGTCCTCTACATCACCAACATTGCTCATCATTCCTGTAACGCCGTGACGATTGACTTCAGGCAATCCTCCAGTGTTGGTGGAAATTACCGGAACACCGCAAGCCATTGCTTCCAAGGCTGCCAATCCAAAACTCTCCGATTCAGAAGGAAGTAAAAATAAATCAGCAACTGAAAGAGCTTCAAGTGGATTCTTGACATTTCCTAAGAACAAAACATCTTCGCAAATGCCTTTATCTCGGCACATTTGTTCTGCTTTCGATCTATCTGGTCCATCACCGACCATGATTAGTTTTGATGGAATCTCTTCATGAATTCTCGAATAAATCTCTATTACATCCAAGACACGCTTCACAGGTCGGAAATTGGAAATGTGAACCAATATCTTTTCTCCATTAGGTGCATATTCCTTAAGCATTTCATCCCTCAATGGAAAGGCCATTGCTTCCGTATTGATGAAATTAGGTATCACCTCAATTTCTCTATTAATACCGAATAACTTATACGTGTCGAGACGAAGGCTTTGTGAAACAGCCGTGACGGCATCACTTTTATTAATTGCAAATGAAATGACAGGTTCAAAAGAAGCGTCTTTTCCCAAAAGCGTAATATCCGTTCCGTGAAGGGTAGTGATAACAGGCAAATGAATACCTTCTTCCGCCAATACTTGTTTTGCTGTTATAGCAGCAGATGCGTGTGGGATGGCATAATGTACGTGCAGCAAATCCAATTTCTCGTGTTTGACTACATCGACCATCTTACTTGCTAAAACAAGCTCGTAGGGCGGATAGAGAAAAAGAGGATAATCACTAACGTTGACTTCATGATAACGAACGTTTTTTCGCATCGCCCCCAGTCTCACAGGTTGACTATAAGTGATGAAATGCACTTCATGACCTTTCTCGGCCAAGGCTTTCCCTAACTCTGTAGCAACAACGCCGCTTCCTCCGTAGGTTGGATACCCTACAATCCCAATTTTTAGCAATTTTGACATGATATTATAATCGCGGCTAAGGTCGGAAGTTCACGTCAACTAAAAAAGAAAACATTTCGTAATTAATTCAAACCAAATCCAAGCACAGAATAGATCTCATGTTGAATCTTCGTTCTGATGTCCATTGACTGAATCAATTTGTTCTCTGCATCAGGATTGACGCGGTTGCTCAAGAAAATGTACACTATTCCAGTCTCCGGATCTGCCCAACAAATTGTACCGGTAAACCCTGTGTGACCGAAACTTGAAGGGCTCGCCTCAGGACATGTAGACCCTGTATTTTTCGCGAAAGCTGGTTTATCGAAGCCCAATCCTCTTCTATTCCCTTTGAAATAGCGAGTATTGAACATATCGATGGTTTCCTTGGTCAACAATCTCTTGCCACCATAAACACCACCATTCATAAGCATCTGCATAACAGCAGCCAAATCTTGTGCATTACTGAATAGTCCCGCATGTCCTGCCACACCTCCTTGCATAGCAGCTCCCTGATCATGAACATATCCACGAATGTGTTGCCCTCGGAAAGTTCTATCGTCTTCTGTTGGAGCAACGATGCTTGCGTCCATTCTTTCCAATGGCAGGTAACCCATGGAACGTAAATTCATTTTATTATAAAACTGATCGGTAACGAAAACATCCAAAGGCTGTCCACTTATTGTCTCTACCAAATGCTGAGTGAAATAGAAAGCCAAGTCAGAATATTTGTATGATTTATCGCTGCTAATAGGTGTTTTCAAAATCTGATTGAACATCTCTTGTTTGTAGTCGTCTTTTATGTAAATATCCTTTGCAACAGGTTTTGAATACCCCTTTTCAGCAGTAGTTTTATAGATATCGGATTTGAGTTCTCCATCCGACAGGGTTTTGGTGTAAAATGGAATCCACGCAGTAAACCCAGCGGTATGCGCAAGCATTTCTTTGATAACCACTTTATGGTAAGGATTGTCAGAAGGGATATTCAAATAATCACCTAAAGTTTTATTCACATCAAGCTTTCCTTGGTCCACCAACTTCATTGCAGCCAGAGTTCCTGATGCCAATTTGGTAATTGATGCCAAATCGTAAACTGTATTTTCTGTTACTGGCTCAGATTTATCCCAATCCAATGTTCCAAAAGCTTTATCATAAATAACCCAACCATCTTTCGCAGCTAAGATTCGGCAGCCAGGATATGCTCCCTTTTCAATTCCGTTCAGAGCAATTTGATCAATCTTATCAAATGCATTTTTCTCAAGAGTAACTTTTACTTCCTTTCCATCCGCCATCATATCCTCTTCATAATCTCCAGCCGGCGTGCATTTCTCCTGAGTAGCCTTATTCACATCAAAAGTCATTGATGTCTTGCTTGAAACTCCCGCCCAACGCAGAATTCCACCCGCGTCAATCGAACATCCTTCTTGACAAACAAAATCATTGTTTGCTGTTACGGGCAATTTTCCTGTGGCACTTAAAGCACCTACTACAAGTTCAGCGCATGCTTTTCTTGTTTGCTCATCATCTTGATAAGCCACAATGATTCCCTTTATTTGATTCAATTCTCTAAGCGTATTCAAAGAATATGGATTCGCCAAAATGCTAAGCACTATATCTACATCCTTTCCAAGATTATTCAAGATGCTTGCAGACTCATTGGCAACTCCAAAATTCTTAGAAGACTTATTGGTTGTGCCGACTACAGCTGCAACAATGAGATCATACCCTTTCAACTTCTCTCTCCAAGCGGATTCTGATTCTGGAGCTTTTTCCATTATGAATACATCGCAATTGGTATATCTCTCAATTGTCTTACTGTATTCTGTTTGTGATGCAGCACCAATTTCGACCACTGCAATTTTTTTGTAATCACGTGTGTGAATAGGAAGAATCTCATTATCGTTTCGTGCTACAGTCAAGCTTTCTTCAATCATTCTTCTTTGAAGATCTTTAGCCATTGTGTTATTGAGATCCTCATAAATATTAGCAATCTCAATAGGTTCAAATTTGCTAAGCCCAACCCACTCTTTTGTTCTGAGAATTCTCAAACACTTTTCATTGATTTGCTCTTCGGTTAGCCTTCCATCCTCAATAGCTTCCTTAATTTTTTGAATTGCTAATGGGATATTTGAAGTAAAAAGTAAAACATCATTACCCGCTATCAGGGCTTGTACATCCATTTCACCTTGTTTCCAATACTTGGCAACACCTTGCATATTCATGGCATCGGTGAATACGAGACCATTGAATCCTATTTCATCTCTCAAAACACCATTCACAATTT
>JBJOKO010000192.1:0-5622 GCA_046046035.1 Bacteroidota bacterium
GGAATTAGTTTTTCATTTTCATCAGCCTCTTCTGTTTTGGGAAGTCGACTGAGAATAATGTTGTTGTCAATAGCGCGCAAAAGCCTATGGGCGTTGAAGTCACGCTTGTTTCGAAAAGTAATGGGAGCGAGAATGACTAGTTTATGTAACCAGTTTTTTTCTTCACTAAATTTCAAACGATTGATATCGCGCGGACGAATTCCTATGAATTCATTTTCCTCTAATTCTTCAAAACCGAATGAACGTTCATTCGGTTTGAATGGATATATAATATATGTGTCGGCGAGCTTTGGTGCACGGTCGTCGTAATCAATTTTTTCATGCATATGTTGGGACAAATGCACATTGAGATGATAAAAACCGTTGTTATTTTTTGCTAAGCCTAGATACTTCATTTCAACTCCATTTCTGAAGTCTATTCCTAGCATTGGTTGGATGCCGTGTTTTGCTGAAAGCCTTACAAAATCGAGCGAGGATGATGTGTTATTGATGTCTGTTAAGGCGAGTTTTTTTATGCCTTGTTCTGCTGCTAATGCGAGCAATTCATCGGGAGGTATAGTGCCGAAGCGAAGAGAATAATATGAATGTACGCACAGATACATTATGCGTTATTCCTCTTCTTTTCTTTTTCTAGCGCGGGTTTCACCCATGCCGAACATCTCAAGCTCGTGGTAGATTTCATAATCGTATTCAGGTACTATGCGCTCTCCAACTGGTTTGAGAAGATGCATACCTGTTGCTCGAGGATTTTTGATTTCAGGAGAAAGCGGATAGGCGTTCATCCATTCTGCTGGCGGAGTAATGAGCATTGGAGTTATTTCTGCAAGCGGTGTTGAGATGTCAAGCCACTTTCTTTCATTTTCTTTATCAAGAATAAGCGGAGAACGATGATGACCTAGTTTGCGCAATACTGCATTTGCCGCGGTCGTCACGATCGCGAAGGATTTTATTACTTCTCCCGTCGAAGTGTTTACCCATTCATCCCAAATTCCAGCCATTGCAAAAGGGCGTTCGCCGTTTCGCATGTAAACGCAGAACGGTTGCGAGAGGCCAATGTCTTTTGGACCTTCAAAAAAGCAATCAGCTATTACAAGACATCTTTGAGATCTTATAGGCTTTCTGAAAGAGGGCTTTTCTAGAATGCCTTTTGCCCCGATATAATTTTCTAAATCATCTTTATTATGGTCGCCTTCTGCGCGGGCATTAAGGAATAGCATCGGTTTTTTTGCCCATGAAGGCATTAGTCCAAAACGAAGTAGGTCTAATTCGTTTGGTTCTTTTGATGTAATGACTGGAGCATAGACACCTGCCCCAACATTTGGGTTCGGCTCAAAGCTTAGATTTGGCTTGGCAGTAACGCCAAACTTTTTCTCGATTTCTTTGATTTTTGTTACCGTTGCATATCGTCCGCACATCGTGGTTAAAATTAAGAGGGATCTATAGATCTTAACATGCGCTGCACAAATTCACCTGCCAATTGTGGACATTCTATATGCCCCATGTGTCCGGTGTTTTGAGCGATTAATACTGCCGCACCAGGGAGTTGTGAGGTTTCTATTTCCATCACGTCATTGGTTAAAGAACTATCCGTGTCACCCAAAAAGTAGAACATAGAGAAATCGCGATTCTTGAAAACATCCACAGCATCAGGGCGGGTGCGCATCACTGTTTGTGCCGCTTCAATCGCTTCAAATGATGTTTCAAGAGAAACCTCCAATTGTTTTTCGATTTTATCTTGATTTTTAATGTGAAACTCAGGATGAAATACACCTGACATCATCATGCGGATATAACGTTCTCTGTTTTCTCTCGCCGCATCAATTGCTCTTTTTCTGTTTTCTTTTTTTTCTTCAGAATCTTCTCCAACACGAGAATGGAATGCGCAAAAAGCTTTTATCCTATGACCATATCGACGCGCAATTTCAGCTCCTATATAACCTCCCATTGAATGTCCTATAAAAATGAATTTTTCATTTTCAGGAATATCGAGTTGAGACATGATATTATCAGCATAAGTAGCAATATCATGAGAGGCTGGAATGGATAAGTTTTTTCCATGACCAGGAATCTCTGGAAAATGAAGTTGAAAGGTAGATTTAGAAATTCTATCCAATACAGGCTGCCACATTGTAGAATTTTCCAAAAATCCATGAAGAAAAACGAGGTGTTTCATAGAGCGAATATAGCGACCTTAGTTGTGTTTTCCTTATCTTCGCTTCATGTCTGAATTATCGGGAAATATGAAATTTTTGCGCAAGCGCAAAAGCTTGACGCAGACGGATTTGGCAGAACTTCTTAACGTGAAACGCCCTGTAATCGGCGCTTATGAAGAAGAACGGGCTGAACCTTCGATAGATCTATTGCTCCGCATGGCGGCAGTATTGGATGTAAGTGTTGATGAATTGGTTTCCTCAAAATTGGAGGAACGAATGTCAGCACCAAGATTCGATCACAAGAGATTACCAATAGTTCCAGTTAAAGCTGCGGCGGGATATCTGCATGGATTTGCAGATAGCGAATACATTGAGTCGTTGCCAACAATGGATTTGAGCGGCACCGACCTTCCCTTGCGCAGTGATATGCGAGTGTTCCAAATTTCTGGAGATAGCATGCTTCCCCTTGAAGATGGCGGTTATGTAATCGCGGAAAAATTGAATCAGCTCTCAGAAATTCGCTCAGGGCAGCCTCATATCGTCATCACAGATGATGGCATAGTCTACAAAAGAGTACAAATTGAAGGGGTCTTCGCGAACTTAATTTCGGATAATAAGTTTTATTCTCCATACGCGATTGAATTAAGAACAATCAGAGAAATCTGGAGAACAATCGCCACCCTTGCAACGGGGTTCAAGTGACCAACGACTAGTGACTAACTACTGGTTACTAGTTACTAAATACAAGAAATAAATTCAAGCCCAAAGCAAATAGCCTATAGCTTACAGCCTAAAGCTTATAGCCAAAAAAGATGGAAAAGAAAAAAATACCTACCTCTGTTTATGCAGAGATGACACCTAATCCTTCAGCGATGAAATTTGTCGCTGACAGAGTGCTATTGCAAGGTGGACTACAAGTGGAATATCGCTCAAAGAATGAAGCGAAAAACTCTTCGCCTCTTGCTGAAGAGCTATTCAATTTTCCATTTGTAACCAATGTATTTGTGAGTGGGAATTTCGTCACTGTTACGAAAGATGAATCACTAGGATGGGAAATGATTGTGCAGCAACTCCGTGAATATATTCGTGAGTGGTTGATGGATAACGATATTATCGTTTCGGCTGTGCCATCTGAATTGATGAACCGTCAGACAAGTGTTGACCCAGTAGAATTGGGGGCACCAAAGCCTTCAATCGATTATTCGAATTTCGAGCCATCGCCTTATGATGATGAAATTCGTTTCTTGCTAGATGAATATGTAAGGCCAGCTGTGGAGCAAGATGGCGGAGCCATTGACTTCATGGCGTATAAAGACAAAATCGTTTATGTTCAAATGAAAGGTTCATGCAGTGGCTGTCCTAGCAGCACTGCGACCCTGAAAGGTGGAATTGAAAATTTGCTTAAGGCAAAAATGCCTGATGCAATTGAAGAAGTGGTGGCTGAAGCCGTGTAGTTTTTTGTACTCTCTAGACCAAACCAAACATGAGAAGAATTTTTGCAGCGCTGATTATTTTAATCAGCATGAAGTCATTTGCACAGGAGACATTCCCTTTTAATGGTGTCCGACCAAAGGATGTAACCTCCGTAGCTTTTACACATGCAACGATAATTGTTGACCCAACCACAACGCTCAATGACGCCACGTTGGTCATTGAAAAGGGGATTATCATCGCCGCTGGAAAGGATGTCGTTGTGCCTGAAAATGCTGTAGTATATGATTTGCAAGGAAAATTCATCTATCCATCTTTTATAGATGTGTATTCGAATTATGGGATGCCTAAAGTTTCTCCTGCTCCACGCGATTGGCGCAGAGCTCAATCAGAAAGCAATCGTAAAGGTGCTTTCGGTTGGAACGAAGCAATCAAATCGGATCAGAATGCAGGTCTACTTTTCACTTATAATGATGAACAAGCTGCTGAATTAAGAGGAATCGGATTTGGCGCCGTTTTAACTCACGTGCAAGACGGTATCGCAAGAGGTACAGGTGCTGTTGTAGGTTTGGGTGGAAACGACCATTCGGCATTATACAATGCCAATTACGGTTCTTTTTATTCTTTTAATAAAGGAACAAGTCAGCAAGATTACCCTTCTTCATTAATGGGAAGTATTGCATTGCTTCGTCAGACCTATTATGATGCAGAGTGGTATGCTCAAGGAGGAAAAAACGTTGAGAAGAATTTATCGCTGGATTATTTTTCCGAGAACATGCAAGGTCCTCAATTTTTTGATGCTGGTGATAAGTGGAATGTTCTTCGCGCGGATAAAGTGGGAGATGAATTCAAAACACAGTATATTTTCAAATCTTCTGGCAATGAATATCAGCGATTGGAAGATATCAAGAATACTAAAGGGATGTTCATCGTTCCATTGGCTTTCCCGAAGGCATATGATGTATCAGATCCGCTTACCGCTCGTTGGGTTGATATTGCGGAGTTAAAACATTGGGAATTGGCACCTTCAAACGCAGCAATGCTCAGAAGCAATGGAATTGAGATTGCCTTTACCTCTTCTGATCTTCAAGATAAAAAGGAATTTCTTCCGAATCTTAGAAAGGCTGTTGAAGCTGGATTATCCAAGGCTGATGCGCTTGCAGCACTTACTACGGTGCCTGCGAAGATGAGCGGAACCGAACGTTCACTCGGTCAGCTGAAAACTGGATTCAAGGCAAATTTCTTTATTTCAAACAAAGATATCTTCGATAAAGAAGCGACAATTTATGAGAATTGGGTTGACGGAAAAGAATACGAAGTCAACAAACTTCCAAAAGAAGATTTGGCTGGCAACTACAAGCTGACTGCGGGAACTAGAGTATACGATATTACTCTAGAAGATTCTGAAAAAGGAAAATCAAAAGCAATCTTGTTGATTGAAAAATCTAAGAATGCTGATGGAAGTATAGTGTCTGACACACTTAGTTTTTCTGTAAAATATAGCAATGAGTTATCATTCATCAATCTTACACTAAAGCCGGATTCTGCTGCTGCCAAAGAAGGTATATTACTCTTTAGTGGATGGGCTGCGAATGGTCATTGGACAGGCGTTTTGGAAAATAACTTAGGTCAAAAGACTGAAGCTACGTTGAACGCTATCAAAACAAAAAATCTAAAACAAGACCTCACCAAGAAAGAGGAAAAAGCTAAGCCTGCGGAAGTGAAAGGTGCTGTGATGTATCCGTTCGCTGCTTATGGTTGGCAAAAGAAACCTGTTGCTAAAACGGTACTTATTTCAAACGTCACACTTTGGACAAATGAAGCAGAAGGCGTAATTGAGAATGGACAAATTCTTATTTCCGGCGGAAAGATCATCGCTGTTGGAAAATCAGTAAATGCCGCAGCTTATAAAGACGTTGAAACCATTGATGGAAAGGGAATGCACGTTTCACCTGGAATCATCGATGAGCACTCGCACATCGCGCTCGCAAGTGTGAATGAAGGTTCTCAAGCAAGTAGTGCTGAAGTAAAAGAGTCG